>JAGQOZ010000003.1:2642-39818 GCA_020426955.1 Planctomycetales bacterium | reverse complement strand
AGCCGGGCGCCGAAGCAGTTTGGCAGGACGAAGCAAAGCACGCGATTTCGCCCGTCAACGTCCAACCGATTCGCGATGGGAATACGATGTATGGATTCGATCAGAACGGAACCTTGATGGCCATTGATTTGCCCAGCGGTGATCGACTGTGGCAAACCGCCGAACCGCTGGCCGACCGTCCACCTGGTTCGGGCACCGCTTTCATTGTGCGACAAGCAGATCGGTACTGGTTGTTCACGGAAAATGGTGACTTGATCATCTGCAAGCTTTCGCGAGAAGGCTATCAGGAACTGGATCGAACCCATGTCATTAAGCCCAGCAACGTGGCATTTGGCCGGGACGTCGTGTGGAGCATGCCAGCGTTTGCGAACCAGCGAGCGTATATTCGTAATGACAATGAAATCATTTGCGTGCAGTTGGCCAAGTAGATTTCCTTCGGTTCGAATCGCTCAATTCGCCAAGTAGTTGATCAAGATTCTGCATTGCGTCAGTCAGGCAAATGATCGTATTATTCGCGCGTTCCATAGTTGAACACGCGACGATGAATTCGAAGTGATTTCGCTTACAACCGATGGATTTCTCGGAAAGTCATGCACATGCACATTGATGTCAATGCTATCTGCCAGCTACACCAAGACACCGTAGAATCCTGGCACCATCAGGAAATAGACAATCCATATGACGGATTGTTGTCTGTTGTCTGCCAGCAGCATCAATTCAATTTTTTGTTGTGGCATGAAGAGGATATCGCTCGCAGTCCAGACGTCGGTGACAAGAAAATTGCCGCAGTGAAGCGTGCGATTGATGGGTACAACCAAAAACGCAACGACTGGATTGAGAAAATTGATGATTGGATCACCGGTCAATTAATGGAGTTGCGAATTGCACCAGCAACAGACGCAAAGCAAAACACGGAAACACCCGGTTCGGCCATGGATCGGCTGTCTATCATGTCGTTGCGAATTTATCACATGCTGGAACAGTTAGAACGAACGGACGCGTCAGATTCGCACCTCGATTCGGTTCGCCAAAAGCTGGCGCGTTGCTACGAACAAAAAACCGATCTGGCGAATTCACTGACGGAATTGCTCGGCGACATCTACGCTGGTCGCAAGCAACACAAGACGTATCGACAGTTCAAGATGTACAACGATCCAAATCTGAATCCGTATTTGTACCAGCCAAGTGATCGTCGCGCGGCGTAGCGCACCGATGCGTCTCGGCAGGTCCGTTGCCTACCACCGCCAATCAGATGTAGTACATGTCTTCCGCTTCGTTCTTGACCTGTTCGGCCAAGTCCGCAAACGTGGTGGAGTCTAAAATAGTTTGCTCCGCGTCCGCAGCCGCTCGCCATATCTTCAACAAAACGTTGGACGTGGCGGTGACGTTGCTGGCGTTTGATGCCAGTGTGGTAGGTTGGCCATCAATAATTTGCATAACTTGGCTCAACGTGATGTCTCGAGGATCACGGACTAGCTGATAGCCTCCCGCAGCGCCTCGCGTGCTGCTGACCAAACCGGCCCCTTTCAACTGCAAAAGGATTTGCACCAAAAAGCGAGGTGGAATGCCGTGCGTTTCCGCGATTTTGCGAATTTGAACAGGTTCTCCCGACCCGAAACTGGCAGCCAATTCTAACAGCGCAATACAAGCGTATTCGGATTTGGCGGAAACATGCATGGATACAATCGTGCCCTATAGTTGGTTCGAACCAGTGCTGCAGATAACCAAAGAATGGGTCTGGAAACGAAAATTATTTTCTAACAGGGTATCGACTTGATTCGCTTGGCACAACTTGAATGAGGCGAATCGAACCGTTTGATTTTCCGCGACCAGTCGAAACGCAGCGTGCTAATCCGAGCTATGCAGGCCGCATTCGGTCTTTTCGAATCCGCTCCACCTACCAGCTCGTTCATCTTCACCAAACATGACTGCTCGAGTGCACGGCCAACAGCCAATGCTAGTGTATCCTTGATCATGCAACGGGTTGTAGGGAATCTGTTTGTCCAAGATCATCTTCCAGATGTCGTTCTTGGTGGTGTTGGCCAACGGATTGACTTTCACCAGACCGAACTTCTTATCCCAGCCCACAATCGGTGCCTTCGCCCGATCCGGCGATTGGTCTCGGCGAATCGCGCTGATCCACGCCGTCTTGCCGCGAATGGCATCTTTCAGAATAGAGATCTTTCGCTCTTGGCAGCACCGAGTCGGATCGGTTTTGTAAACAGGCCCGCCGTTCATTGCTTCATATTGCTGGACAGTCAAGGACGGCTGCTTGAGTTCTACTTCGATGCCGTACAGCTTGGCCACTTTGTCACGCAGGTCCAACGTTTCCTGAAACTGGTAACCGGTGTCCAAATTGAACACATGGGTCTGCGGAGCGACTTCCGACAGCATCTGCAGGATCGTCATTCCTTCCGGCCCAAACGCCGTGGCCATGGTCAGTCCTGCGCCAAAGCGATCCGCCGCCCAGCGAATAATGTCAACCGGCGTTGCCGTTTCCAACAATTCGCTGGCTTGCTGCAATTCCTCCAAAAACGCTTCGCTGGGAGTCTCCATCGTATTCTGCTCGATACCTTCGCGGTGACTGGTGAACGTGCCTGCCGACATTCGCAACGCCCTCAATAATCAAAATCCGGCTGGAATAATACCAATGTCTATCAACTTAGTCAACTATGACGCATTTCTAGGTATGATCGGCTAATTTTGTTTCATTATTCAGTTTGTATGAATCGCCTAGCTGCACCTTGCCACGCGTTCCGAAACGCCGCTAAACTGCACCAAAACGAGTGTTTCAATCATTTGGCAACGCCTTTCTTTGACGAACAAACCGTTTGTCGGCGTAAATGGTGGGCGCTAAGGCGAAATCACTCTCACGTTGCAGGATTCTTAAAGGTTAGAAACGAAAAGAATAATGGCAAAACGAGTATACCTAGCGGTGGATTTGGGAGCGTCTAGCGGCCGAGTGCTAGCGGGTGAATTTGACGGTAGCCAGCTTCAACTGCATGAAGTGCATCGCTTTCCCAACGGGCCTCATCCAGCCGAAGGTCGACTCTATTGGGACGTCCTTGCATTGTGGGCCAACATCCAAGACGGTCTGCGCATGGCTGCCGAAGAGTATGGTGATACCATTGCCAGCATTGGCGTGGATACTTGGGGAGTCGACTTTGCGTTACTGGACGACAATGACGAATTGATTGGCAATCCGTACAACTATCGCGACCCAGCCAATCACGGCATGATCGAAGAAGCGGCCAAGTCGGTCAGCAAACCCGAGATCTTTGCGGCCACCGGCCTGCAGTTTATGGAGATCAATACGCTGTACCAGTTGGTAGCGATGCGCAAAGCGAATTCGCCCAAACTGCAAATGGCGGAAACCTTTTTGATGATTCCTGATTACTTCAACTGGTTGTTGACTGGCAAAAAGACCAACGAATTTACCAACGCCACCACCACGCAGTTTCTCAATCCTGCCACGCAAGACTGGGCCACGGACCTTTTGCAGAAGCTGGACATTCCGACCAAAATGCTGCAACCGATTTCACATCCCGGAACCAACTTGGGGCCTTTGCGAACCGAAGTCGCCGCCGCCACAGGACTGAAGGACGTGAATGTCATTCTGCCCGGCACACACGATACGGCTAGCGCGGTTATGGCCGTACCAGCCGAAGGTGCCGTCTCCGATTCGCCCGACTGGGCTTACATCAGCAGCGGCACGTGGTCGTTGCTGGGAGCGGAAGTAGCTTCGCCCGTGATCACGGATCAATGCCGCGAATACAATTTCACCAACGAAGGAGGCGTCGGCGGTTCGATCCGTTTGCTCAAGAACATTACGGGATTGTGGTTGGTCCAAGAATGTCGTCGAATTTGGAGCTTGGAAGGCAAAGATTATTCGTGGAGCGAATTGACTCGTCAGGCCGAAGCCGTCATGCCTCTGCAATCCTTTATCTTTCCGGACGACAGTCGTTTTGTGGCACCGGCAAATATGCCGAACGCCATCCGCGAATTTTGTCAATCAACAGATCAACGCGTGCCGGAGAGTGAAGGCGAAGTGATTCGCTGCGCCTTGGAAAGCCTAGCGATGCGGTGCCGCATGGTCTTGCAATGGCAGCAAGATCTGACCGGTTCGAAAACGAAGGTCTTGCACATTGTTGGTGGCGGCAGCCAAAACGCTCAGCTGTGTCAAATGACAGCGGACTCCTGCGGCATTCCCGTGATGGCGGGACCGGTGGAAGCGACCGCCATTGGCAATCTCATGATGCAAGCGATTGCGCAAGGTGACGTGGCCGATGTCGCAGCAGCTCGGCAAATTGTCAAAGCCAGTTTTCCGATGCAGCAGTTCCAGCCCAAGAATTCGGCAGCATGGAACGTCGCCTATGCCCAATTTCAAGGTCTATGTCGTTGAGCAACACCCCAATGCCATCGGACGTGCGGACGGCCTACAACGATCTGATTCGCTATCTATACGGCCGCATTAATTATGAAAACGCGGTCCAGATGCCCTATCAGGGCGAACTCCGCTTGGACCGCATGCGTCATTTGCTAGAGCAAATCGGCAATCCGCAGCAGCAGTTGCGCATCATTCATGTGGCGGGCACTAAGGGCAAAGGATCAACGTGCCACTTGGTTTCGTCGGTTCTAATGGCAGCCGGCCAACGAGTGGGTTTGTATACTTCGCCGCATTTAAGTCGCCTGGAAGAACGATTTCGATTGGACGGCCAGCCTTGTGCAGTGGAAAAATTCTTGCGAATCATGGAGCCTATTCGCCAAGTCGTCGACACCATGGACCAAGCGAATTGGCGGCCAACGTTTTTTGAAATCACAACGGCAGCCGCCTTTTTACTATTCGCCGATGCGCAAGTCGACTGGGCCGTAATGGAAGTCGGCTTGGGCGGTCGCTTGGATTCTACCAATGTCTGCCAGCCGATGGTCACTGCCATTACCAGCATCAGTTACGACCATACCGCTCAGTTGGGAAATACGTTGGCCAAAATTGCCACCGAAAAAGCGGGCATCATCAAAACGAATATTCCCGTTATTAGCGGAGCAGGTTCGGACGAAGCGAAAGACGTGATTCGAAAAATTGCAAAATCGCGGTCGGCACCGTTGATCGAATGGGGAACCGATTTTGATGTTCGCATCCAGCGGCATGATCACGGTGCGTTCGTTTTTGACTATTTACGAATCGACAAAACGGGCCAGCGTCACATGAAGCTCGCGAATCTTGCTCTACAACTTCTGGGCGAACACCAAGTTGCCAATGCCGCCATGACGTTGGCCATCTTGGAAACGCTAAACCTGGAACTGTCTGAATCACACATTCGTCGCGGGCTCAACACGGCTACGTGTCCAGCCAGAATTGAAGTGGTTTCGGAATCGCCCAAAATTCTGGTCGACGCCGCACACAATGTCGCGTCGATCGCCGCACTTCTGAAGACGCTGGCGGTGATCATTCCCGACGATCAACCCAAAACCTTAATCTTGGCCTTGACACAAGGCAAAGATCTGGAAGGGATGGCCAGACTTTTGATCCCTAGATTCGATCGAATCATATGTACGCAGTATCTAAACAATCCTCGCGCCGTTCCTTCGCAGCAACTGATGGATCTGATGCAACGTTTGACAGTGGATGCCGGCGCCGACACGTACATTGTTCACCAACCCACTCCCGCCGCTGCCTTGGATTACGCTAGGCAGCCATCAAGTGCGGCCCATCAAGTCCTGTGCGCAACCGGTTCTTTCTTTATTGCAGCTGAAATCCGAGACATTTTACTGGGACAGGGCTGATCTACCCAATCGCGAACAGCGAACGGACGTGCGGAACGTGCGATTTGCTTTGCGCCGGTGTCTGATTCTGACTACAATAACAGTCCAGTGTTGGACGAAATGTGTTCGCAAGAAATTCTGGAGCAACGAAGCATGTTACGGCGTTTTCGATTCTGGTTCACTACATGGAGTATCATGTCGCTGCAATTCGCACTTGTTGCTTCCAGCAGTGCAGACGAATCGGACACGACGCTTCAGATGGCTCGTCGCATTGACCACTTGCTGGAAGCGGGGTTCGAAGAAAAAGGAGTTTCACAAGCGTCACTAGCCGATGACCTGGAGTTTCTGCGGCGAGCGTCCTTGGACTTGACCGGCGTGGTGCCACGAGTATCTCAGGTGCGTGCGGTCATGGACTCGCAACAACCCTTGGATCGCCGGCAGCTGATTGACCAACTCCTAGCGTCGCCTCGGCATGCTACGCACATGGCCAACATCTACCGAGACGTTTTGGTTCCGCCGGTGACCGACGGTACGGGCATCGACAACGCCGCCGGATTGCATCAATGGTTACGAGAACAATTCGTGCAAAACCTGAGATATGATCGTTTGGTTTCCGAATTTCTTTCCGCGAACGGTTCTGAGCAAGATGGTCCGGCGCTGTTCTATCGAGCTCAAGAGGCCAAGCCCGAAAAGCTGGCTTCCGCTACGGCCAAAGCGTTCTTGGGCCTGCAGATCCAATGTGCCGAATGTCATGATCATCCATTCGATGATTGGACGCAAAAAGACTTTTGGGGTTACGCTGCGTTTTTTGCTCGCCTGCAAACGCCATCGCAAATGATGACCACATCCTTTCGCATCGTGGACGTGGATCAAGGAGAAGTGACATTGCCCAATTCGAAAGATGTTGTCAGCCCGAAGTTTCCTCGAGGCCGCATGCCAGAATCAGATGAACGAGGAACTCGGCGACGCCAGTTGGCCATCTGGATGGGTTCGCGAGACAATCCGTTCTTAGCCGATGCCGCCGTGAATCGAGTTTGGTCTATTCTGTTTGGCACCGGGCTGGTTAATCCCATCGACGACATGGGGCCGCATAACCCGGCAACGTATCCCAAAGTGCTGGACGAACTGTCAGCCTATTTTGTCGACACCGGATTCAATATGCAAAACTTAATGCGCACGTTGGCGCTGACCAAAGCCTATCAGCGAACCAGTCGAACCGACAATCCAAACGCCCCGGCGTTCTCGTCCATGGCGGTCAAAACGCTGACTCGCGATCAACTGTACGATTCGCTGGCACGAATCCTGTCGAATGACTTGGACAACCCAGCCGCTCGGCAGGCTTTCATGGTTCGCATGCAACAGCAACTGGCCAATCAGACGCAATATCGAGCTGGTTTACAGCAGGCGTTGCTACTCATGAATGACCAAACATTGTCACTGTTTACACAAGATTCCCAGCAAGGAATCTTGGCGTCCTTGCAGGCTCCGTTTTTCGATGAAGCGCAGCAACTGGAAACGCTGTTTTTATGTTCGCTGGGACGTCCGCCCACTTGTGAAGAAAGTGAAAACTTCTTGCTGCATTTGAAAAATCAAGAAACCGAAACGGCGGACGAAGCACTGGGAGACATACTTTGGGCTCTGCTCAATAGCGCAGAATTCCAGTTCAATCACTAAATCCTTGGATCGAATACCGAGACATTCTCGGGCGGAAATAACCATCAATAAGGAGTGTGGTCATGTTTGATTCTATTCGGCATCCGCGCGATCGACGCAGCGTGCTCCGGTCGGCCGTCGCCGCGTCACTGGGGCTTTCGTCATCCAGCTGGTTCGCCCAAATAGCGGAAGCTGCGGAAAGGGAAGGCAGCTCGCAGCAATCGTCCGCCAAACGGCAATGCATCCTGTTATGGATGAGTGGTGGTCCAAGCCAAACAGATACGTTTGACATGAAACCGAAGCATGCCAATGGCGGCGAATTCGCGGAGGCCGCCACCAGCATTCCCGGCATGCGATTCAGCGAACACTTGCCAAAACTGCAAGCATTAGCGCAGCACTTGGCGATTGTTCGCAGCATCAACACCAAGGAAGGCGATCATGCGCGAGCGACCTATTTGATGCGAACCGGCCAGCGTCCCGGCTCTGTGATTCCTTATCCAACCATTGGTTCGGCGTTGTCCAAAGAGTTAGGCTCCAATGATGCTAAGCTGCCGAATTACGTGAGTGTCAATCCGATGATTGAAATCAACCCGGATGCCTTTGTCCCCGGTTTCTTGGGGCCGAAATACGCGGCCGCGCTAGTGAAGCCAGCGAATTTGACGCCCAACGAAACGTCGACAAGTCGGTTTGCGGAACTAGTGGTGGAAAACTTGCAGCGAGCAAATGGCATCAATGCGTCGCGTATGGGTCAGCGACAAGCCCTGTGGAAATCCCTGCAATCGGGCTTCCTGCAAGATCATCCGCATTCGTCCGTGGTAGCTCAAAACACGGTTTATGATCGAGCGATCCGGATGATGGAAAGCAAAGAAGTGGAAGCATTTGATCTTTCACAAGAAACCGACGAAGTTCGCGCCGCCTACGGTTCCGGTCGCTTTGGGCAAGGCTGCTTGGTCGCTCGGCGGCTGATAGAACGAGGTTGTCCATTTGTCGAAGTGACGCTGGGTGATGGCTTGGGCTGGGATTCGCACCAGGACAACTTTTCGATTGTGAAAAGACTCTCCAGCGAACTCGACGCGGGCTGGGGAACATTGACGCAAGACTTGATTGACCGAAATCTATTGGAGACGACCACTATCTTGTGGATGGGCGAATTCGGCCGCACTCCGCAAATCAATTCCATGGCGGGACGTGATCATTTTCCCAGCGCCTGGTCCTGCGTTTTTGCCGGAGGCGGAATCAATGGCGGCCAAGTGTACGGAAAAACATCGAAGGACGGCACGGAGGTGACTGACCAAATTGTGTCACAAAGTGATGTCTTGGCTACACTGTGTGCGGCCGTGGGAATCAATCCAGCCACGGAAAACATTTCCGACCAAGGTCGTCCCCACAAGATTGTGGAAGGCGAACCGATCAAGGCGTTGTTGCAGGGTTAGATTGATGCACCGACTGAACTTGTTGATGCGAATCAGCGTTTTATTGGCAGTGATCTGGCTTGCAGGCTGCCATACCGAAGAATCGGGTGATTCGCCTGCCGCAGACGCCAAGCCAAACGATTCGGCAATTCGCGAACCTACCGCAGAAGATAAACGTACGGCAATCAAACAGGAAGAATCGTTCGTCCCCGGTGCGCCGGCCGAATCAGACGCCGCGGAAGACTCGCATCAAGGTGACGTCGCGGCGAAAATAGTGGATTCTGCTGAAAACAGCCCGCAGCACAAAGAAGTATCGACCGAGAACGTGCCAGACCAAGCTGCGGCGGATACAGCGACCACAGATGAAATGCTTGATCAGGAAACGGCGAAGCCGATTCCGAGCGAACGATTGGTGTTGTTCGCGCCGGGTGGGCCGGTGCTGGTGGAGTTGGTGATGACGGTGGACGGTACCGCGCCCAAAACGCTGGTCGAATCGCTAATTGACACTGTGTTGGCGGCGGACCAAGCGTCACCAGGTTCGCAGGTGGATTGGAACGAATTCACTCGGCGCCCAAGTATCGCTGCGGGTACGTTTGGTAATGCCGTGATCAATTCGGACGGACAACGGTATCAAATCATCCAGGATTACGACATCAATCGCAACGGTAAAGTAGAACGGACGGAGATACCGGGCTTCTTGCTGCAGAACGTTGGTTCGTCACACGTCTTTTCGATTGCTCAAGACAATGCGCAAGCCAATCCAGACTCGCAGCTGCTGCGTTGGTGCGATACCAACCAAGACGGTCTTCTGGATGACAAGGAATTGGCATCCATGACGATTCGCTTGTTGCAGTTGGACCAAAATGACGACCGAAGCGTGACGGCAGATGAAGCCCAGCGACTTCAAGTTGGCCAGAATCGCATGAATCAGAATCGCCGCAACTACTTGCGACCGGAATTGGCTTACCTGATCACTGATTTCACCGACTGGCCTAATTTGCTGTATCGAATTCAGGAAGCGTATTCCTATGGCCGGCCGTTGTTGCCCGATGATTTTCCGAGTCGGCCCGATCTGTTTGCCCAGTGGGATACGAATCAAGATCAACAGATCAATTCGGACGAAATCCAAACGCTGCAATCCTGTCCGCCGGATGCCCAACTGACTATTCGCTTTGGGGATAGCAATCAACCGGTGGCGGTGGAAGCAGTTTCGGAACTGGCGGACGCAAATGTGGTGTCGTTGCGTTCGAACGAAGTGTTGATCGAATTGCCCGAGTTATCATTGCGGTGTTTTGCCGAATCCAATCTATCTACCAATACGAATTTAGTGGCCGAACAAATTATCGCAGCAGCCGACCTCAATTCGGACGAATTGTTGGCCATCGAGGAATATGCTGGCGTGCCGGGAACCGAAGATCTTCCGTTTCAAGTAGCGGACGCGAATCAAAACGGCGAAGTTTCCATTGAAGAACTCCAGCAAGTGCTGGCTAGTCGACAATTGTCAGAACGCTGCCGCGTGGCCGGACGGTTAAGCGTGAGCGGCGATTTCTTGTTCGAGCGGCTCGACGGGAATCGGGACGGCCAATTGTCAGAAAAGGAACTGCAGCACGTTGCGGCTCGCGTTGCCGACCTGCTGCAATCACGCGATTCCCTGTCCTCGGAATCTGCTGTGACCAACCTGAATTTGATTTTGCAACTCGGCGGTGTTGCGTCGGCAATCTCGGTTGATTCGCGACGATTCATTCAAAACGGCGATCCGCCGTCAGCCGGACCGAATTGGTTCGTACAGATGGATCGCAACGCCGATGCGGAAGTGAGTCGGCAGGAATTCTTGGGCACGGCGGAACAATTTCGATCGATTGATCAAGACGCAGACGGTTTTGTGTCGGCAAAAGAAGCGGCGGACCTGGAAAAACCCACGTCCGCCGACGAATGACCGTGATTATTAATACTGACGAAAGCTTCCGCTGCGTCCGGCGCCGGAACTGGGACGAGGTGTTCTGGTGCTCCCGCCACTGAGACTCGCTTGACCGGTTAGCGGTCGGTTATAGAACCCGCCATAGTTGAAGTAAGATCCCGCCACGGCTGCACGTGCGCCCATGCCGGTACGAGGCACCAGCATCAACTGATCGGTGACCGCTTGTTGGATGGCAATTTGTTGTTGAGTTGCGTATTGCTGCTGATAGGCGTAGTTGGCCGCAGATTGTCGAGCAAACTGATTCATCTGCTGATTGTATTGCAGCTGGGGTCGCACAAAGTTGAAATAGTTGTTGACGCCGCCCGTATTGGCGTTGAATAAATTTACGTAGGGACTGATCGTGGGCGTTGTTTGCGAACGAGGAACTCGACGCTGAGCGTGACATTGCTGGTGAGTTGCTAACACCGTCAAGCCCATCATCAGCACGAACAAAATCTGACGCATCGGAAATTACCTCGCTTCACTAATACCGTCTTTGACGCTACCCGAAGAAGAACTTGACACGATCAACGAAATTTCAATTCGGCCGGTTCTTCCTGACTCAATTCATCTATCGGCGTGAAACCACTGGCCCATGTCCCTTTTCCGCGAAGGCAGCGACAGGCCACCTATCTTTACCGCTTTACGCCGCACTTGCCGTTAAATCTTACCAGGTTTGCCGGTGCCCTGCGAACAGCACGGTCCAGCTGACCGGACCAAGCGTAACTTCTGGTGATTTTGTCAGAAACACGTGCCTCAGATTTCGATGCCCTAGACTGGCCAGAAAGTCCCGAGCAGTCGGACGTTTTGGTGACATGAATACTAATTCGGTGGTGTCGGCCGATCGTAGATCATTCGACATTCCCGACGCAACGGAATCGAAATAACTCCACGGTTGGATGCAATGAACAACAGTCACGGAAGCACAGGCATACGTGCCGCATTGACAATCCTGTTCGCGGCTTCGCTCTTTGCCGGATGCAAGACGACGAACTCCACTGATCCATCGTTCTACATGGATCGACTTCCACCGCTTTATGACAACATGCCTCGCGAACTGTCCAAAGTGGTGTTGCCAGAATATGTGATCGAGCCGCCCGATATCTTGCTGATTGAAGGCGTGCACATTGTTCCCAAATCTCCTTACCGCCTGAAAACGTTGGATGCCATCAACATCCAAGCGAACGGAACACTGCCAGAAGCGCCCATCATGGGAACGTATACGGTCGAACCAGGCGGTGTCGTCAACTTGGGCGTGCCGTATGGTGCGGTTCGAGTTGCGAACTTGACCGTCGAAGAAGCTCGCGACACCATTCTAGAACACTTGCAAGAGAGTCTAGCAGACGCGGAAGTTTCTGTTGCCTTGGCGCAGCTTTCTGCTTCGCAACAAGTTCTGGGCGAATTCTTGGTCCAGCCGGATGGAAGCATCACCTTGGGCAGCTACGGCAACGTCCAAGTGGTTGGCAAGACGTTGAACGAGGCGAAAGCGGCCATCGAATCGCATCTGTCTCAGTATTTGGAAGAACCACAGATTGCCGTGAACGTTCAAGCGTTCAACAGCAAAGTGTATTACGTGATTCTCCAGGGTGCTGGACTTGGTGATGGCGTCTTCCGCTTCCCCGTTACCGGAAATGAAACCGTGTTGGATGCCATTTCCAACGTGCAAGGCTTAGAGCAAGTTTCGTCTAAGAAGATCTGGATTGCCAGACCAACCAATGATGAATGCCGAGTTCAAACGTTGCCTGTAGATTGGTTCGCGTTAACGGAACGAGCTGATCCGCATACCAATTACCAAGTCCTACCAGGTGACCGCATCTTCATTGCAGAAGACAAGTTGGTTGCCTTCGACACTCACATTGCCAAGATCACGGCACCCCTGGAACGAATCATGGGCTTCGTGCTTCTGGGTACCGGTACCACAACTCGATTGTCCGGACCAGTCCTTCGCGGCGGTGGAAATCCGAACAACAACGGTATTTAGCCTAAGTTGCTGTTGAAATCCGGTCGCACCCAATCTTGCCATGGATACGGTGCGGCAACCACAGACCACCCACTATCGATAACGCCGTCCTTCGCTCCGCTGCTTGATAGCACCCGAGCATCGGACAGCCTAACCGACGATAAACGAATCATGTACCTACCACTCAAGCTCAAAAGTCACACTTGGTGTTATCTGGCCGTTGCCGCTATTGCTCTGAGCACCAGCGGATGTGCTCGAGTTTATCATGCGGTTCACTACAACTGTGTGTCGCGAATTCTGCACGAAAAGCCAGCCACCTATTATCACAGTGAACAAACCGGACGAATCATTCCCAAGGATTGCTGCCCGATACGAGGCGAATTGCCTTGTTACGGCTACGAACCAACCTGTTGGCATCAGTGGCCAGCCGACTGCCAGAAGTGTCCGTTGGACGGCGAATGTTCCAACGGCATGATCATGCAGGAACAGATTATTTCAGAAGGCGTGATCATCAACGAATCGGTCGTTCCATCCGTCGCACAGCCCATGACGGAACCTATTGAATCGCCATCTCCGGACGCTCCGGAAGCAAGCGACGATGCGGACATTGACGATCCCACCGAACTGCTGGACCAGCCCATTTTTGACGGTGCCAGCTCGTTCGAACGTCCAACTCGTGCCATTGACTATGACGCGCCATTGCCCGTAGAAGACGTGTTACCGATCGACGAAGTCTCAACCGCCGCAATCGAAGACGCGGCACCAACCGTCGACGAATTGCCAGTCGCTGTCGAAACGCTCAGCGTCGACGCGCTGGACGAACAAGACTCGGTGGCTACCGAGATCCCGGCAGTAGAATCCGAACCGTCGGTCGCATCGGAAGCGGTTGTAGCTGAATCCGTTGACGAATTCGCCGCCTTGATCTTGGCTCCGCCGACAGAAGACTCGACCGAATCGGCGACTGAAGAAGCCGAACCGAAGGCAGTCAAGACGCGTAAAATGGACGTCCCCACCGCGTCGATTGGTTCGCACCGATCGCTTGTCGCGGAGCCAAACAGCGTGACCGCCTCCAAGACGGTTCGCAATATGGCGACGGTGGCAGACATCGTGAACGAAGTCACGACGGAATCCGTTCCGGTGGATTCGGTCGACGTTCCCGAACCGACCGATTCGGCTAAGACAGTTACGCCTCGTGCCAGTGTTCTGAAAGTGGTACCCGAGGCGTCACCAAAGCCGCGAGTAACATCGGTTTCGATGAAGTCCGCAGCTCCGGAGACCATCGTTGCAAAGAAAGCAGTTCCCACGTTTCGCATCATGACCAAGTCCGTTGTGGAAACGGAAGAATCGCTGCCGCTGGGTGTGGGTTCGACGATCAACTTTGCTGCCGAACGAAATGAACGTTTGGGAAGTGTTGTTCATCCCGAAGGAAGTTCGCAACTGAAGTTCCGACGATAAGGCCACAGCCAAATCGGCATCAACAATGCGTGATAAGAACGAAAAGAGCTAGGTTACGCCTAGCTCTTTTTTTTTGCCGACATCTCCAACGGCTAGAGGATTATTTGACGTCGTCTTGTTCGGATGGTTCCATGGGCGTGCTCGAGTCGCCGGATGATTCAAACTTCATGGCGGCTGAATTCATGCAGTAGCGCAGTCCCGTCGGTTCAGGACCATCATCAAAGACGTGCCCCAAGTGTGCGTCACACTGCAAGCAGTGAATTTCAGTGCGAACCATGATCCAACTGCGATCCTCTGAAGCTTCCACGGCAGTCTTGCTAATCGGCTGATAAAAACTGGGCCAGCCCGTTCCTGACTTGTATTTGGTCTTGGCGTCAAACAAAGGATTTCCGCAACAGACACAATGATAAACGCCGTCCGCCTTGTTGTCCCAGTATTCGTTGCGAAACGGACGTTCCGTGCCGTGTTGCCGAGTGACATAGAATTGTTCTTCAGTCAGCTGTTCTTTCCATTCTTCATCGGATTTGACAATCTTTTCCAGCGTTGCGTCTTCAGTGTTGTCGGTGGCGTTCGCCGTGTCGTCTGACGTTTCGCCGATTGTCGCAGTGTCCGTGTCGCTACCTGAATTCGTGGCAGATTGATCGCTGGACGTTTCATTGGAACCGGGCAGCGATTTTGAAATGTCCACCGTCTGATTCTGGCAACCGCAGATCAGAACGATCGCGATTAGCGTCAGTCCGTTTAGGTAAACAATGAGTTTCATGGTTGTTTCTCCTTCCGTCTATGGTTTCTTACGCCGGACCAGAATAGACGATGTCAATCGCCAATTTGAACAGAATAGAGCTTCTTTTCGCTACGAACGAACAACATTCCGTCGGCATACGCCGGTAACGCTCGGTAGGTTCCCGCTGGCAAAGCATACGAACCTTGCGGTTGAAATTGTTGTGCATTGGCGGCAAACGCCACAATGGTTCCATCCAACTTGAGTGCCAAACAAGTGTCACCGACCCGAAGTAGATGAGCCACGCCAAACTCGGCTTCTTTCCAGGCAATTTGGCCTAAATCGGTCTTAACGCAAACCAAGTCGGCCGTACCAACGTCTTCGCGGCCATGAATTCCGTACAAGAAGCCGTCATGTTCTATGGGCGTGTTGTATTGACTGGACAGAGATTCGTCGTTGGCCCAAATGGTTTTCAACGGTTCAGCGGTTCGGTCAAACTGCAGCAATTGGCCGCCGATCCCATAACTGGCGGTCAGAAAAACACGGTTGTCGCCAATTCGGACCGGCGACGCCGCGTTCACCGTGGGGCCTCGTTTCCCAAACGGTGATGACGCCACGATCTTGCCCGAATTCGGTTCGAACAGAAACATGTTCAGACGAGCGACCGCGCAGACCAACGTCGTCCCATTTGCATCGCCAAACAAAATTGGCGACGAGTAACTGGCGTCGTCATCACCGGCTTTCCACTTGATTTGCCCCGATGCTAAATCTAGCGCTACTAGGCACGCCGAAGGCGAACCCCCGACATTCACAATCACCGTTTGGTCGACCGCGATCGGCGAGCTTCCCGCGCCGAAGTAACCTTCCTTGCCGTCGAGTTCTTCATACAGTTCGCGACTCCACAGCTTTTTCCCATCGTCCGCGGCCACGCAATGCAGATCGCCGCCCGCACCAAATACGACAATTCGGTTCTGAGTGACCAGCGGTACGCAACGAGGCCCGGTGTCGGGGTTAACGCCACCTCGGTAATAGGCCGGAAAATCGGTTCGCCAAAGTGATTTGCCGGTTTGGCGATCAAACGCTTCGATTCGCTCTTGATCAGCCACTCGGTGAAACACGTACACTCGGTTCGCTACCACCGCAGGACCGGCAAAGCCTTGACCGATATTTGTTTCCCAAGTGATCCGGGGCGAATCGCTGGCCCAAGTCAGCGCCGCTTCCGAACTGACTCCGTTCCGATGCGGACCCAGTATCTGAGGCCAGTCGGCTGCCGTCGTCGAAGCGGCAGTGGAAGCGGCAAATACCAACAGCAAAGCCCGAGTGGTCAACATGTGGCCTGTCACGCTGGTCCTTTCAGATTTGATCAAGCAACGGGTCAAACCTACAAGTTTACGCCAAGTCCAACGACGCGAACACAGGGCTCGATACCTCGCTGCTAGCACGTTCGACCTAGAAATCTGCTTCGACGCGTGACCGGCGAGAAAATAGCGATTTCGATTCGTCGAAGTGCAACTGCACTCGCGAGTGCTAGCGATCGAGTCATGGTGCTGGTGCAAAATCATGTTGCGTTCATCCTTGGTTTGCTGTTACTTTTCCCACCCCACTAGGTCTCGATGGAAAATGCGTCGCATCAGGAACGCGATATGATAAACCGTAAGAACAACAGAATGTGGCTGGAAATTTGCATCAGTTGGATCGCAATCGTTTCCAGTAGTCTGGCTCAACAGGCGAATGTGACTTCCAATCAGCCAGGTGCACAAGTTGCGCCGCAGTGGATTTGGGCGCCCGAACATGAAGCCGGCAAGATGCCTCGTGGTTCCTGCTTCTTTCGGTCCACGGTCAATATTGCTGCGGCCGATCAAGTCACGATTGAAATTGCCGGTGATGATCGCTTTACGTTGTACCTGAATGGCAAATTGATTGCGACCGCCGACAAGAACAAAGGCTTTTTGAAGTACGACGTGTCCAAGTTCGTCAAGTCCGGTCCGAACGTGGTGGCCGTGGAGGTGGTGAACGAAGAAGCAGGCCCCGCCGGCTTGGTCGCTCGAATAAACGTCCTGCAAAACGGTCGAACCACATCGTACATTTCGGACACCACTTGGCGGACGTCCACCAGCGCGCTACCGCTGTGGAACAAACCGTTTTATTCGGACGCACGTTGGCCATTGGCCAAATCGATTGGCGTCTTTGAATCACGAGACACCGTAGACAATGCCTCGGCGAGTTCGCAACCGACTGGCCAAAATCAACCGACCGGGGCAGCTCGGAACACCGTTGCGAATCAAGTTGCCACCAACCAATCGGCGGAAGAATCGCTCGCTACGCCTGAACTACGCAATCCGTTAACCGGCGACGCCGTGGCGACTCAGAATCAGAACGCAGTGTCGCCGAACGATGTAACGACCAATCGCCATTCGACGGTGATTGTGCCTTCGGGTAAGGAATGGAAGGTGAATTCGCAGCAGTTGAGTTCACCCGACTTCCAAGTTCCGGACGAATTCCAAATACAACACGTGGCGGGCGACGCGGACGTCGGTTCGCTGATTGCGATGACATTCAACGAATTCGGCCACATGATTGTCTCGAAGGAAAACGGGCCGCTGCTATTGGTTTACGATCAAGACGCAGACGGCACGTATGAATCGGTTCGCGAATACTGCAACGGGCTTAAGTCCTGCCAAGGTCTGTTGGCCTTAAGCGGCAAAGTGTATGCCATTGGCAACGGACCAGACGGTTCCGGTTTGTACTGCCTAGAAGATGCCGACAGCAACGGCACACTTGAAAAGATCTCGACGTTGCTGCAGTTTGGTGGCGAAGCAGGCGAACACGGCCCGCACGGTCTGACATTGGGTCCAGACGGCATGCTGTACTTTATCACTGGAAACCACACCAAACTGGAAGTAGCGTTGGCTCCATCAAGTCCCTATCGATTTTACTGCGAAGGCGACTTGGTCACTCGACTGGAAGACCCCAGCGGTCATGCGTTGGGCATCAAAGCGCCAGGCGGCACGGTGTTTCGAATCGACTTGAACGGCCAGCGAATTGAATCAGTGGCAGGCGGCATCCGCAACGCCTATGACTTGGCGTTTGATGGGCACGGCCGACTGTTTACCCATGATTCCGACATGGAGCCGGACATGGGAACCACCTGGTATCGGCCCACTCGAGTGCTACAAGTGATTCCCGGCGCGGAGTTTGGCTGGCGCAGCGGTTGGGCCAAGTGGCCTGACTACTATCACGATAGCCTGCCGGCCTTGGCGGATACTGGCCGAGGTTCACCGACGGGAATGGTGGCGTACGATCACTTTGCCTTTCCCAATCGCTATCGAAATACACTTTTCAGTTGTGATTGGTCGGAAGGTCGGATCTTGGTCATGAAGACCGAGGACGAAGGTGCCGCGACGAAAGTGACCGCCAGCACGTTTGTTACTGGTACTCCGCTAAACGTCTGTGATATCGACGTCGGCCCGGATGGTTGGTTGTATTTTGTGACGGGCGGACGAGGCACCAAGGGCAGCATCTATCGAGTGACTTGGAAGGGCACGCCTGTGGATCCGCAGACGCATTTGGGATCCGGTATCGATTCGGTTTTGCGTTATCCACAAATCAACAGCGCATGGGCTCGACAACGCATCGCCGCTACTCGACTACAACTAGGCGAAACCTGGGCATCGTTATTGGTGAACGCTTTACGAGATGCGCAGCGAAACGGAGCGGAACGAGCTCGTGTGTTAGACATCATGGCCTTGTTCGGGCCGGCTGCTTCGAATGAATTGTTACTGGTTGCCAGCCGAGACGCCGACGTGCTGGTGCGTCGCCGAGCAACCTATTATTTGGGAACAGCAGCGGGCACGCTGGTGGCAAACCGGCTGATAGAACTGTTAGACGATACCGATGGACAAGTGCGACGACTGGCGTGCGAAAGTTTGGTTCGAACCCAGCAGGCAGTAGAACCGAATCGTCTGGTCAAACTGTTGGCGTCGTCCGATCGATTTGAATCCTTTGCCGCTCGGCGACTGCTAGAACAGCAACCCGCAGAACAAATAGTCGAATTGGTCACGTCGACTTCGGACCAGCGAGTCTTCATTCAAGCGGCCACGGCCCTAATGATGGCTTCGCCCAGTCCCCAGAACGCGCAAGCAGTGCTGCAAGAGGGACAACAAGTGATGACCGAATTCATGAGCGACCGCAATTTTGTCGACCTGCTGCGAACCTTCCAACTGGCCTACCACCGCGGCGGGCTAACATCCGAAGACACTTCGACCATTACGACGCTATTGGCTGACGAATTTCCGGCCAGCAATGTCGTGATTAATCGGGAATTGATACGACTACTTAGTTATTTGCAAGTTACGGAAATAGCGGATCGCTATCTGAAGCAATTGGAGGTTGAGCCGCTGCAGGCAGACCGCATTCATTTGGCGATTCACGTGGCGCTGATGGGCGCTCAATTGGGTGGCGACCAGAAACTGCAACTGTTTCGCTACTTTGAACCCGGTCCCAACGCAGGATCTGCCGTGGCGGACTACTTGCAGCAAGTCTCCGTGCAGTTGGGGCAAACGTTGACCGAGGACGAAATAACGATTGCTATTGACCAGGGCGCCAAATATCCAGCGGCGGCGTTGGCGGCAGTGTTGCAATTTCCGGAAACACTTTCCGACTTGCAAAAGGAGCAATTGAAACAGTTAGATTCGGCCGTAGCGACCAGTGAATCTGAAACAGCCAAGCGATTGCGAGTAGCCGTGGTGGCGCTGTTGGCTCGAGACGCTTCGGACGCGTCGTGGCAGTACTTGCGATCTCTGTATGAAACGAGTCCAGATCGTCGAGTGGAAGTGACGGTGGCGTTGGCGGAAGATCCCGTGGCAAACTGGAAATTCGTGATTGACGGTTTGCAGTTTTTGGATAATGAAACGCTACGCAATGTGCTGCCGGAACTGCGGACGGTGAACAAGTGGCCCACGGAAGCGGAACCATTTCGACAAGTGATCATGACGGCCGAACGGTTACGCGAAAACGGCGGTGACGATGCGATTCGATTGTTAGAACACTGGAAAGGGTTTGCGTCCCAAGTGGAAAAGATTCCGCTGGAAAAAGCCATTCTGGCCTGGCGCCGTTGGTATGCCGAACAATTTCCACAGTCGCCGGCTCCGGAAAAATTCGTAAAAGCCCCGGGCGGTTCTTGGAGCCATGAAGTGTTGGTGAACCACATTGTGGCAGCTCAGAAAGCCAACGCCGGATCACCAAATCAAGGCAAGCTGGTCTTTGAAAAAGCACAGTGTTCTAAGTGCCATCGGATGGGAACGGTCGGCGAATCGATGGGTCCGGATTTAACCGGACTGGCCAAACGCTTCCGTCCATCAGAAGTGTTAGAGTCTGTATTAGAACCGTCGAAGGTGGTTTCTGATCAGTATGCCAGCAAGACGGTAGTCACCAAGGACGGCAAAATCTACACTGGGATTTTGGGCAGTGGTGCGAACGGCGAATATGTGATCTTGCAATCGGATGGTTCGAAAAAGCAACTAGCTCTGGCCGAAGTGGACGAAATTGATTCGTCAACCGTTTCTGCGATGCCGGCCGGATTGCTCAATTCGCTGACCATGGACGAAATCACGGACTTGTTTGCATTTCTTTATTCAAATCAAATCGGTCCGGTTGCGGTTCGCCCAGCCAACGCGACACTAGGCTTTTAACACGTTGCCCAAGCCGTAATCCGCAAACCTTACCGAACGAACAAGGGGTGCTGTTATCCCTCTTGCGGCATGCCGTCGCGGCTGTCGATAAATTCGTTACAATCGATTGACTGTCTCTTACCGTAGCGAATTCCGTCGGCGCGTCATAATTAGAAAATGGCGGTCCGAGGCTCATTTTTGAGTACGTAACGTATCATTCGTTGGTTACAAGACTCAATCTAATTCTGTGACGCGGAACACAACTATGAGGCTGCAGCGTGTCATCTACCATTGAAGCTCCGAAAAATACTCGAGTCATCGATACCGAGATGAGTCTGAAGGAACGGATTATCCGAGGATTCTCGTGGTTGTTTGCTGGCCAAGTGATGACGCAGGGAATCCGGTTCGCGACCAACCTTATTCTCACGCGTTTGTTGCTAAAGTCTGACTTCGGCCTCATGGCGTTGGTGAATGCCGTCATCATTTCCGTCACGTTGTTTTCAGACGTGGGAATTCGAGATGTTGCTATCCAGAATAAGCGAGGCGACGAGGCGGATTTCTTAAACACGCTGCGTACCAT
The DNA here is from genome assembly GCA_020426955.1 of Planctomycetales bacterium. Taxonomy (GTDB): domain Bacteria; phylum Planctomycetota; class Planctomycetia; order Pirellulales; family Pirellulaceae; genus JAGQOZ01. Next base: position 18,648 of record JAGQOZ010000003.1, on the reverse strand, counting down.
ACAGATTATTCGCGGCATTATCATTTGGGCCGTGATTGCGATATCCAGCCCATTCTTGGCGATGTTCTATGACGAACCGGCGATCATCGGATTATTACTGTTGGTGGGGCTTGGACCACTAATTCGAAATTGTTCATCCACATCCATATTGACCGCCCAGCGCAAAATGATTCCTCGTTGGATCGAAGTTGCCGAAATCACGGGACTGATTGTCGCCAGCTTGGTCATGATTGCACTCGCTTACTTCACGCATTCCGTGTGGTCACTAGCCATTGGAACGGTGTTAAATGGCGTGGTGTACATGGTGATTTCTTATAACTACAAGCACGGTATCACCAATCAGTTGAAGTGGGACAAGGAGGCGGTGAAAGCCGTTTCACATTACGGCCGATGGATCATTCCCAGTAGTATTCTGACCATTTTCATGTTGCAAGGTGATCGCCTGATCCTAGGCGCCATCATGTCCAAGGATACGTTGGGACTATATTCCATCGGCGTGACCCTAGGCTCATTAACACTGCCCATTTTTCATCAGTTGATGCTGCGCATCCTGCAGCCAGTTTATGCAGGGACAATTGGTCAATCGCCCGCAGTCTTTCGAAGCAAAGTCCGTCGACTGCGACTAGGACTACTGGCCGCCTTGCTGCTGCCGGCCTGGGTGCTGATGATTGGTTCCAAATGGATTGTCGAACTACTCTATCCAGAAGCCTATTTCAATGCCGCCTTTTTTTGCTCGGTTGCCGCTCTAGGAATGTCACTGAAATTAGCAACAGACATGGGGCCAGTCTACACCGGTTTAGGCATTCCCAAGATCCATTTTCGTTTGACGGTAGTGCAAGTTGTTTCACTGGCGACAGCGATTGCCATTGGCTACGCCATCACCGGCGACCATATCGGGATTGTCATGGGAATTTCGACGTCTTGCTTACTAGGCTATCCAATCCACGCCTATCTTTATAACAAAGTAGGGTTTTGGTTCCCGGAAATCGATTTTACGGTCATCGCGGCGTCGTTCAGTCTATTCGCCATGTTCTATTACGTGATTTGGACTTAGAAGTGTTGTACTGTGACGGCGGGACCGTCCAGCGATAAACTCGCGTTGACAAACGCGGGCGACGGACCATCGTTGCCAGCTCAGCGTCGCTCTGAAAAATGTGCCGCATTCGCACGGCGACCTCAGGCTTTCTGCCGAAAAGTCTCGTTCAGCTCTCCCTTTCGCTTTGCATGTTCGCTCGCAACTCCTTACAACGAGTACTCATTGTGATTGGCGTTCATCTTTTGACCGGTGAATTCAAATAATTATTAGATCAATTAGGAGCAACCTATGAGACGCAAACTTTTACTGCTCGGCTTGGCAGCCATGACAGGCAGCTGGAGTCAGCCGGCGGTCGGTCAAACCATTAGCATCAACTTCAACAATGGTGGTGCCACCTTGTTAGATCCAACGGACGAAGTTGGGTTTGTCCCTGCCACTAATTGGAACAACTTTCGAAACAACGGAGGACTTGGTTTATTTAATCCCGATCCGACACCGCTGGTCGATTCCACGGGAAATGAGAGTTCGGCCACCATCGCTTGGGAAGTGGGTGCGTCCTATTTCAACAGCAATAACGGCGTGGGCAATCAACGGATGATGGAAGGCTGGTTCGGCCTGAACGAAGGTGATTTCGGCTACATCACGATTGAAGATCTTCCTGCGTCGTTTACCACAGCCACTTATGACGCGTACATTTATTTTGATTCAGACCGGACGGCTCCAAATGAACGTACGATGACATTTCATGTTGGCGACACGTCGCTCACGGGCGTGGAATTCCCAGCAAACTTTCAAGGCACTTTTCACGAAGCGATCGACGGCGGAGTGGGAAATTATGTAGTTTTTCGAGATCTCAGCAGTTCTACGTTTGAATTGACTGCCGATTCCAGCGAAGGCCGCGCGGCCATCACCGGCATTCAACTCACCACGCTTCCTGAACCCGACCCCACTCCGCTGCCGGACCCCAACGATCCGATTCACGCCTACATCGCCAGCGATAATGCGAATTCGGATGATCGTTGGCAAGACCTGTATGGAGCCAGTCATTGGAATTTCAATGGTGCGGAATTGGTGGACGTTTCCAGCGAACACACCAGCATTACTTCGGCCTATCGCTTGATTGATCCCGTGCAGGGTTTCGGCGGCGATACCAGTCCGTTTGAACCGGGCAATATGACGTATGAACTTTGGGTTCGCCCCGGCGACGTAGACGCGGACCATCAAGTTATCTTCGAAACGGGAGGCGGTCAAAACGGCACCTCGATTTCCATCACGGATTCCACGATTCGATTGCTCAACAGTACCGGCGACGAACGGATGTTTGACATGGAAGTCTCGTTGGACGGTGTCGATACCACTGACTTTATGCAAATTGTCGCGGCGCTCAATTCAGAAGAAGACGAAATCACGTTAACCGTCAACGGCGCTGCGGGCGGTTCGGTTTCGACATCGGAAACAGGGCCCGTGGGGCGAGGCGGGAATCGAGCGAGTCTGTTTTCGTGGGGTAGCGGAATTCAAAATCTGGGAAATCCACTGGACGAAGGAGGTGGCACGTTTAACTTGGGTGGTCGCACCGAACTTCCAGATATGACTCCCGAAGGTTTGCGAGAATTCGCTGGCGAAATTGCGGTCATGAACGTTTACGCTCGCGCGTTTACGGCGGCCGAAGTTACGTCGGCTTTTGAGGCGATGCTGGGGCAAAGCCTATTGGGCGATTACAACCGAGACGGCATCTTGGACGTGGCCGATTTGAACTTGCAGGCCGAAGCGATTGCATCCGGTGATCTGGCATTCGACGAAAACGGCGATGGAACGGTCAGCGTGTCCGACCGCACGTTGTGGGTAAACGAATATGCCGGCACGTGGATGGGGGATTCGAATCTGGATGGCGAATTCAATAGCGCCGACTTTGTGGCTGTCTTCACGGCTGGCAAATTTGAACAGGACGTGGAAGCCACCTGGGACGAAGGAGATTGGAACGGGGACCAGCGGTTTACATCGTCTGACTTTGTGGCGGCGTTTTCCAACGGCGGTTACGAAGCCGGGCCGTTCAACCCTCAGGCAGTGGCCGTGCCCGAACCAACTTTGTCGTGGACTTTGCTGTGCGCGAGTGGCCTATTGAGCCTAGCGTTGCGACGTTCCCGATAGCCCGATTAGCGAAAAAACTTTCCAAAACGGCGAGCGTTCTGAGCGGAACGTTCGCCGTTTTTCCGTTTCAACAAGAATCGGCGAAAATACCAAAAAGAATTTGGTTGGAAACCAGACCGATCCTGGTGCATTCGCGCAGCGAATCAGAGTATTTTTCTGGATTTTTTCCCTGGCTTAACAGCTCGATCAGGCGGTATTTTCAGCAACGTCTGAATCTGGATTTGCGAAGTGGCGATTCAAAGATTGTCGGCATCGTTCGGTCGTAATTGCCACCGGTATAAGCAATTACGTCACGCACGAAAATGCGGTTTATTTTCTGTTTGACAGATTGGACTTCGCTTCTGCAGCGAGCTACTGTTTCCAACAACTGGTATCGGATTCATTGATTTCCCCACCCGACACTTCTCGTGTTTGGATCACGCCGATTCGACCGGTTGACAATGCAGGCAGGCAACTTTACGTTATCCGCCTAATCGTTAGATTTTGTGCAAATTCTACATTCGTTATTCTTCAACAGGGCGAAGTAGTTGTTGCAACATAAACCCCGTCGCTCGTTTGCCGCATGCAGCTGACGGAATGAGAACAAGACTGCGGCTTTTTTGTACTTTCACTTCGTTTGGAGGTTATGCCATGAATCGCAAAGTAGCATTTGGAATCGCAGTTTTCGTTGCGGTTCTTGGAGTTGCTATGTTCAGTAGTGACAATTCGGCTAACGCTGGATTGTTTGGTTGTGGTGGATCTAAGTGTGGCGGCGGCCTGTTCAGTGGTCACCGTTGCCATGGTCCTTTGTTGAAGCGAGGCTGCCATGGCGGTGGCCTGGGCTTGCTAAATCACTGTGGTGGCAAGAAGCATTGCGGTGGCAAGAAGCATTGCGGTGGCGGCCTGTTGGCTCGCCTGAAGGCTCGCAAGAGCTGCTGTGCTCCGGCACCAGCATGCTGCGAACCAGCTCCAGCACCTTGCTGCGAACCAGCTCCAGCACCTTGCTGCGAACCAGCACCAGCACCTTGCTGTGAACCAGCTCCAGCACCTTGCTGTGGCGGTGGTGAAATCGTTAGCGAAGAAGTTATCGTTAGCGAAGTTCCCGTTGAAGCAACTCCAGTTGAAGTTGTACCTGAAGTTCCGGCTGCTGAATAAGTTCAGCCGAGTCTGTTAGCTGCTGTCCCTGTTCAGCGAGCTGACAAACAACTACCAAAGGAAGATCGGACCGTTCCAGACGGTTCGGTCTTTTTTTATGCCATTTCTGCACGGCTGGGCAGAAATACGGTTTTCCGGACATGCCGGAACGCTTTTCCGACGGATGGCTTTCCGTTACGCTTGACCCAAACGAAATGCGATAGATTTGGGAAGCTCGACACATGGAAACACCTTCGCTGGCTGCTCGCAGTACCGGTCCAAGTAGGCCGCTGACTTCGGTCCTGATCCTGATTCACCTGTTTTGTGTGCTGACGGTTTTGTTTTCGAACCAGCTTGCATCCGATTTGCAGCACCGCTTGCGAAGTACGCTGGCCGTATACACGCGAACGTTGTACTTCGACCCCGTGACGACCACCGGATACCATTTGACCCACGCGGTAGACTTCGAAGACGACCATCTGTTGGTGGTGGAAACGTCAGGCGGTGCTCAGGTATATCCGGACGAAATATTTGCGAAAGGGAGTTTTGCGTGGCGACGAACCATGACATTCACCAAACGCTTGGCCGAATTTGTCACCAGTGACGACGAAGACGCGGCTGCCGAATTAATCGCCTCGGTCAGCACGCCCTACGTTCCGCAGATTGGTGACCGAATTACCTTGCGCCTGTTGCGGCGGAGACCCATGGACTGGAATGATCCAATGGACCGCGTTCAATATGACCGATCGGGAGATGATTTTCTGGAAACGGTGTACGTGGCCGATGCGTGGCGAGATTCGCTGGGACAGGTGAATGTTTATCGCCAAGTGGCGCCGCGCGAAGCATCGCCGCCAACCCGTCTTTTGTCTTTGCCAGCCGAGGATTCGCGTACATGAGGTCGGTTTATCGTTACATCGCTGACTTGAATCATGCGGTTGGGTCCAATTGGAATCGATTTTGGTTTCAGCCCGATGATGTCGTCGGAGTCTGCTTGTTGCGTTTGGTGCTGGGATTGATCACCGTGTGGTGGCTGTTGTCGTTTGGATTCGATTTGGCACTGTGGTTCGGTCCCAACAGTATCGCCAACTCGGAGAACATCCAGCCATTGCTAACACATATTGGCAGTCCGCCGGAATATCATTTTTCCATTTGGAATTTCGAGCATTCAAACACCTCCATGTGGGCCGTGCATGTGGCGAGCGTGATTGTGGTGATTGCCTATGCCGCTGGACTGCTAACTCCGCTGACATCGTGGTTGACGTTACTGGTGACGCTTTCGTATATCCAACACAACCCGTTCATGAATGGTCGGTTTGAAGCCACGTTGGTCTGGGCCTTGGCGTATCTGGCCATTGCGCCGAGTGGTCGTTGTTTGTCTTTGGACCATATTATTTCGCCGAGAAAACAAGATCGACCGCATCCATTTGCGCCACCGGCGGTTCGAGCCACTATTTGCCAGAGACTTCTGCAAGTCCATCTGGTGGCAATTTATTTGTACTCTGCGTGTTCCAAGCTTTTGGGCGAAACGTGGTGGAGTGGTCAGGCAGTGTGGTGGCAGTTGACACAAGTGAATTCGGCGCTGGTAGATTTGCGTTGGCTGGCCGAACCAAAGTATCACGCGCTGGTCAATGCCTGGACGTTGGGTATCGTTTTGTTCGAATTCGCTTTCGCCGTGTTGGTTTGGCCTAAGATCACTCGGCCGCTGTTCCTATTTCTTTCGCTCGTTCACTGGTCGTTCATCCTGTTGATCACCGGCGACGTGGGGTTTTGCGTGCTGATGATAGTATTGAACTTGGCGTTTGTTGGGCCATCGGAAATTCGTAATTGGTATCGAGGTCACCAAACGGACGGCTCGACAGAACTTGGTTAACCAAAGTTGGACGGAAAGGTTTGAGATGACACAATCAACCACATGGAATCGGCGTTCGTTTCTTGCGGCTGGCGCAGCACTCGGCGCTGTTGGTGGTTGGGCCACGACAGCGCCCGCCATCGAGCCGTTCGATCGAACCGGCTACAAGTTTAAGTTGAGTTTGGCGGCGTACAGCTATCGGAATTTGTTGCAAGGTAATTCGCCGCAAATGACGCTGTTCGATTTTGTGGACGATTGTGCCAAGTTCGGCTTGGCTGGGACCGAATTGACATCGTATTACTTTCCCAAGGACGTCGATGCCGACTACTTGCGTTCGCTCAAACGACATTGTTTCCGACAAGGGCTAGACGTTTCCGGCACGGCCATCGGTAATGATTTTGGTCATCCCGACGCGGCTTCGTTGCAACGAGAAATCGCCAAGACCAAGCAGTGGATCGACTTTGCCGAAATCCTGGGTGCGCCGGTGATTCGAATCTTTGCCGGACACCAAAAGTCAGGACAGTCGGCCGAAGTCACGCATCAACGCATAGTGGATGCTATTAACGAATGTTGCGAATACGCCGGACAGCATGGAGTCCATTTGGCGTTGGAGAATCATGGCGGACCGACAGCCACGCCGGACGGTTTGCTGAAGATTGTGCGAGACGTGGATAGTCCCTGGTTTGGCGTCAATTTGGATTCGGGCAACTTTCATGGTGAAGACGTTTATGCCGAACTCCAAGAAATTGCCCCTTACGCGCTAAACGTGCAGGTCAAAGTAACGATTCATCCTACAGGAAAGCCAAAAGAAGAGACCGACTTTCATCGCCTGAGTCAGATTCTGCAAGCGGCCCATTATCGAGGCTACGTGGTGCTGGAATTTGAAGAAGAGGGAGACGTGCGAGCGGAATCCGAGCGATTTATTCGCTTACTGAGACAAGCGTTCGCATAAGCGAGAAGTCCGCATCAGCAAGCCGCCATTGATTGCGGCTGAAATCTCCAGTCTTTACTAAGCGTCCAACGTCCTTTGGATTCGAATGGGATAGTTCGCCGCTGGGAAGAACAGGCCGTCGAGCCCAGTATTTTCAGGGAATTCCGCGTAATCGGACGCTGCGTATGGAAAACGCGTTGATTTGCCATGGCAGAAATGCGAATTGGCTTGTCCAAATTCGATAAGATTTAGTAAAGTCCGGTTGGCGGATTTCTCATCTCCCTGATTCGTCACTTCTTTTTCGGAAGGCGAAAAACCAATGCTCGGTTTGCAATGGCTTGCGGTGGCATATTTGTCGATTGGCTGCATATCGGCAGTGGTCGTCTTCTTGCTGTTCGCACCCGTTCAGGGGTATCGCCCTTCGTGGACGTTGCGAATCTGTGCCTTTGGTGTCTACGCGCTGCTGTGGCCGCTGATTGTTTTGCTGGCTGCCATGTACGGCTATGGAATGTGGTACCACCGTCGGAAATGTCACGGCACGGATCGAATCGTTGAATCGAAACGCCCCTGGCACTTTCGAGCTGCTTATCACGACGCACAAAGCCGTAACTAAACTTCGGCGAACCAACGGAAATTCTTGCCGAAACGTACCAACAAATTGGTGCTACTTACGAAGCAGCTTCTGCAACTGATTCCACGTCCGGGTATTCGCAACATCATGCTTCGTCAAACCCGCTCGTCGTGCTTGCTGGATCCCGCACACCATCACGTCCAGTCCATCCACACTGTGCGCATCCGTGTTAATCACAATCGGGATTCCATGATCCTTGGCCATGCCGCAGAAGACATCATCCAAATCCAATCGATAGGGATTTGCATTCAGTTCCATTAGCGTGCCATGTTCGGCAGCCGCGGCAAACACTTGATCCAGATCCACTTCATACGGTTCTCGTTTGTTTAGCAACCGGCCAGTGGGATGAGCAATCATGGTGACGTACGGATTTTGGATAGCGCCCAAAATCCTTGCGGTGATCTTGGCTTTGGGCTGTTTCTGGCCATAGTGCACGCTGGCAATGACCCAATCTGCTTGTGCTAAGACTTCGTCGCTGAGGTCCATGCCACCCGCTTCCAAAATGTCACATTCGATTCCCTTCAGGACGTGAAATGACTTTTGCAGATCTTCATTGATGCGATCAATTTCTTGCCACTGCTGCAACAACCGCGATTCGTCCAGTCCGTTCGCCATGCTCACTCGTTTGGAATGATCGGTAATCGCAATGTACTTCAGGCCGCGATCCTGTGCCGCCGCAATCATCTGCTGGATTGTGGCCTTACCATCGGTCGCGACGGTGTGCATGTGCAAGTCGGCTTTGATGTCCTTAAGCTGAATAAGGTCGGGCAGTTGACCTGCTGCGGCCCAGTCGAATTCGCGCCGAGCCTCTCGCAGTTCCGGCGGGAAGCAAGGCAATCCCAAGGCGGCGTAAACATCTTCTTCGCTACCGCCGGCAACATATTCGTCTTGATCATCGTTAGTCTTGAAAACGCCGTATTCGTTGACCTTCAGACCCCGTTTTTTGGCAATGCCCCGGACAATCACGTTGTGCTCTTTGGAACCCGTAAAGTACTGCATTGCTGCGCCAAACGATTCATGACTGACCACGCGCAAGTCTACCTGAAACCCATTTTCCAAGCGAACGGACATTTTGGTGCCGCCTCGGCCAATCACCGAAGCGATATCTTCAAACGTTGCGAAGTGATCCATCACGGCATCGGCGTCGGTAGAAACGGCCAAAATATCCAGGTCGCCAATCGTCTCCTTGCCTCGCCGATAACTTCCCGCAAAGTCAAATTTTTCAATAGCCGCACAAGCGTTCATATGTGTTCGAAGCTGTTCTGCAATAGCGTTGGCCTTGATCCACAAAATTCGTTTGTTGGCGGCCGACGCGATGCTTAGTCCGCCCAGAATTGCTTGCTCGGTCTTTGCGCCAAAGCCTTTCAGCTTTTGGACTTCTCCGGCTTCGCATGCCGCCTTCAGTTCCTCCAGAGTGGCCACACCTAGTTCTTTGTGGACGGCGGCTGCTTTCTTCGGGCCAAGACCGGGAACTCGTAACAGATCCAACACCGTCTTAGGAATTTCAGCCAGCAATTCGTCCAGCATCGGCAGCGAACCGGTTTGCACCAACGTCTGGCACTTTTCCGCTAAGTCCTTGCCGATACCGTCGATGGAGGTGAGGTCTTTCTGTTCGTCTTCAATCAGCGACGCCATAGAGACCGGATAATCGCGAATCACCTTGGCGCCATTGCGATACGCGCGAATGCGAAACGGGTTAGATCCTTGAAATTCCAACAAGTCGGCAATTTGCTCGAACTTCTCCGCAATCTTGGTGTTGGTCATCGAACTCATGGCAAGCGTTTTCCTTACGACTACAAAACCAGTTTCGAGGCTACAGGTGCAATTCGATAATGTCTTGATCTTGAGGTTGATAGTTAGCTTTGACAACCGTGCCTGGATGCACGGCCGAGCCCCAGACTTTCGCAAACTTCAGTCCTTTCGCAAAGTCCTGGTGGACTAATTCCGCCAATTCCATTAGCGTGCTGCCGCTGCGAATCGTAAACGGGTCTCGCATCTGCGGCTGTTTTTCATTCGGCGATTTCGTATAAACGCGAACCACATCCAGCGCTGCGAACAGTTGTTTCGTTAGCCGCTCTACGCCCTGCCCCGTTTTTGCACTGATGATTTCGATCGGCAATGTATCGGGCGCAATTCGCCGCAATGAAAGCACGCCGTCGGCAGTTTCGGCCAAGTCGGCCTTGTTGACCGCAATGATGGTTCGCGTGTAGGAAACGCCGATATCGCGTTCGTCTAAATAGGAAGAGTGACCTAGCCGAGTCCGAGTTGCTTCAATCCGGCGCCAAGCATCTTGAAAGCCAGTCATTCCGGCCGGCGAACTGCCATCTACCATCATCAAGACCAAATCGGCGCCGCGAATCAGGCCCTGCATGTACGGCTCCAGAAAATCAGTCGTGATGGGCGGCGTGTCCACCAACTGAATCATCACATCTTCCCACGGCATCATGGCCGCCTGTGGTTCTGTGGTGGAAAACGGATATTCGGCCACTACGGTTGTGGCACGAGTCACCTGTTTTAGAAATTGGCTCTTGCCCGCATTAGGGCCGCCCACCAGCACGATTCGTCCTGCCCCTTGATGCGGAATGCGAATCCCAAATCCTCGTTTGCCCGACTTGGCTGCATCCACCGCCTTCTTGGTTTCGCTAATTCGCTTCCGCAGTTCCGCCTGCAGTTTGTCTGTCCCTTTGTGCTTGGGCAGTTCCTGCAGCATTACAATCAAACAACGAAGCTCGTCCTCCACTGATTGAGCGCGACGAAACGCATCTTCCGCCTTCCGATATTGCGGCGTGAGATTGGCAGGCATAACAGGTCAAAATCCATTGGAACCGGTCGAGATAAACTAGGCGAATCGGAAGTATACCAACCAGATTCGTTCGCACCGCAACCAACACGGGCCGCAGCGCAAAAACAAAGCCTCGTTAACTTTCGCTAACGAGGCTCGGCTTTGAGGGAGGAAAAAGAAGGCGTCTTTGTTTAATTGGATACGCGATCGGTATGACATGGTTCGGACCCAATCTCAGATTTTTCCAGAATCCGTTCCGATGTCGCCTTTTTCCCTATTTCTACGTAGGAAAGCGATATCGGTTGTTTCGAAAATTGATCCAATCCAATGTCTTCCACAACTGGCAGTTTTTGAGAGGACAAACCGCCGCGAATAATCATTTCACCAATCTGACCCACCAAAAAGGTGGCAATCCCCATGCACCCCACCACAAGTCCAAACAGGACACACAATAGGCCTTGAATTCGAGTGACACCGGACAGAAAACCAATGCCGATAAGCGACACGGCAACTGCCAGGATAGTCACGCCAATACCGTTGATTGGGTGCGAAGGGCGTTCGCCAAAACGTCGCTGAAACCCCACCGTTAACATGTCGCTGAAACCTCGAAGGAAGCGTTCGATGCCGTATTTGCTTTTTCCGAACTGACGTGCATGGTGGTCGACGACAATTTCACTGCAGCGAAAACCCTTCATCTTTGCCAGTGAAGGAACCATGCGATGGAGTTCGCCGTAAAGCGTGAGTTCGTCGACCAGTTCTTTGCGGTAGCATTTGAATCCGCAATTGTGGTCGTGCAGTTTGACACCACTGACTCGGCTCAGCATCCAATTGAAAATTCGGCTCGGCAAAACTTTGTGCCACGGATCGTGCCGCTTCTTTTTCCAGCCGCTGACTAGGTCAAATCCCCTTGCAAGTTCGTCCAAGAATCGAGGAATCTCTTTGGGATCATCCTGTAGATCGGCGTCCATGGTGAAGACAATGCTGCCTCGAGCCGCTCGGTAGCCGGCCGTCAACGCCGCCGCTTTGCCTCGATTGGCGCGAAATCGAATGCCTCGTACGTTGTCACGATAGACTTCCACCAGCGACTGCACGATCTGCCACGAATTGTCCGAACTGCCATCGTCCACAAAGATGACTTCAAACTGCGAATCTGCCGGTACGTGCTTCGCAATGCCGTCATATAGTTCGACCAGCGTGTCTTCTTCGTTCATCAGTGGAACGATGAAGGAAATTAATTGTGACGGGTTGGGCATAGAACTCATCTTTGAATTGGCTCCCAGTATTCTGGCCAAACAGCGCCCCAAAATTGCGTATAAGCGATGTATTTGTGTTGGGTAACGGGATGTCCGCACTCAAAAAATAGCTTTTTGTTAACGTGGTTCGACGGAAAGCCGAGCGACTGCAATAAATTCAAGCGCAGCGGACATTACTGTCGTTATAGACACCATATTCATTGCAATTGGCAGTCGAGGTGGCTTGACCGAAATGGGCTTAATTTGTCCGTACCTGTTTCCTTGACGGCGATTTTCTGCCCGAGAACAATAGACAGACGTTTCTCGTGTGATTTCAGCGCCAACATCCTTGTTGGAACTGTGCAGGAAATTTGCGCCGGAAAAAGCCAAGCAGGTAACTCCGCTACTTGATATCTCGCACCTGACCCGCTCGGCCCGATGTCAATCCTCTGATTCTTTCAGGAAGACTTATGAACGACAGATTACGTATGGTTCGATCCGCATGGGCAGGACTTCTTATGTTCGTGTTAGTCGTACCAGCAGCGTCGGGACAAACGGTCGCTCGCTTATGGGATGAAGCATTGCTAGACGCCATTCGTATTGACTTTCCTGCGCCCACGGTTCATTCGCGAAACCTGTACCATACTTCGGCCGCCATGTATGACGCATGGGCTACGTATGACGCAGTGGCAGGAGGCCATTTTTTCACGGACAAACAATCCGTCGACGGCATCAATGTTTCGCAAGCTCGCAACGAAGCGATCAGCTACGCGGCGTATCGAGTTCTCAGCGAACGCTACCAACACGCGGTAGATCCCGCAGCGTCTCAGGCCATCTTTGACGGATTAATGAATGACTTGGGCTATGACGCGAACATTACCACCACGGTTGGCGATTCACCTGCGGCGGTTGGAAATCGGATTGCCAATTTGATTCTGTCGAATTCCCTGGCCGATGGTTCGAATGAAGCGAATGGCTACATCGACACAACCGGTTATGCGCCCGTCAACGTGCCCATGGTCGTCGACTATCCCGGGCTAGTAACACCCGACGCGCCACCCCTGGCCGATCCGAATCGTTGGCAACCGCTGTTTCTGAATTCGGCAGTCACACAAAACGAACTGGAAGGCGACGATCTGCAAACATTCATCGGTCCTCATTGGGGCAGCGTGACCACGTTCGCCATGAACAGTGCGACCGGACCGTATAGTTGGTCCGACATTGACCCAGGACAACCGCCTCAGCTGAATGGAGCTGGCGACGCTGACTATCGACAAAGCGCCGTTCAGTTGATTCGGTACAGCAGTTGGCTCGATCCGTCGCAGGGTGCAGGCGCGGAAATGATTAACATTTCGCCATCGGTCAATGGCAATCGGCCATTAGGCACGCACGACAACCAAGGTTATTCGGTCAATCCGGTCACCGGTCAACCGTACGCCCAGAACATGGTAAAGTCGGCCGATTACGGTCGCATTCTGGCCGAATTCTGGGCGGACGGTCCAAATTCGGAAACGCCGCCAGGACACTGGAACGTCCTGGCCAATGAAGTTGCCGACAGTGGACTATTGGATCGAAAGATTGGTGGCGAAGGTCGAACCGTCGGAGCGCTCGAATGGGACGTCAAAATGTATTTGGCCCTCAATGGCGCCGTTCACGATGCGGCCGTCGCTGCCTGGGGCGCGAAGGCCGAATACGATTACGTGCGACCCATTACCATGATTCGGTACCAAGGGAGTTTGGGACAGTCTTCCAATCCGAATGGGCCGTCTTATCATCCTGACGGTTTGCCGTTGGAAGAAGATTTGATTGAAGTCATCACCGCCGATTCGATTGCCCAGGGCGGTCGACATCGCAATGCGTATATCAACGCCAATCGAGATGCCGATGGACGGTTTGTGGAATACTATTCGGAATCAGAAATGGTGGGCAAGATTGTGATTCAGTCTTGGAATCACGAACCGGCCGATCCGGACAATCAAGTTAGTGGAGTGAAATGGATCTTGGCCGAAAACTGGGTGCCGTACCAAGCGGACAACTTTGTGACGCCGGCATTCGCAGCATATGTGTCGGGGCATAGTACGTTTAGTCGAGCGGCGGCGGAAGTGCTGACGCATTTCACGGGCAGCGAATACTTCCCTGGCGGTTTGGGTGAACAGACGTTCGATGTTGATTACTTGGACTTTGAAGACGGCCCGACTTCCGCAGTGACGCTGCAATGGGCTACCTATTACGACGCGGCGGACGAAGCCGGGATTTCGCGTCTCTGGGGCGGCATTCATGTACCCGCCGACGACTTTGCCGGACGGATCATGGGTGCGGAAATTGGGATCGAAGCCTACGAAAAAGCGACCGACGAATTTGTCTGGGACGGCCTGAATTGGTGCAACGAAGTTTACACTCGAGACATCAATAATGACGGCTTTGTGTCACCCATCGACGCGCAGATTGTTTTGAACGAACTGGACCGTCCCGCTTACTCGTCCGATGGCGTTCTGCCGGACAATTCAGGCAAGATTCCACCCTACTTTTTTGACGTCAATGACGATGGACTTGTCGTACCGTTGGACGCGCTGCTGGTCATCAATCGATTGAACGAAGCGGCCGCCAATAACGGAGTCTTCGCCATTTCCAGCGTGCCGGAACCATCCAGCGTTGTACTGCTGAGCATAGCCGTGTTGACCCTGATTTCGCGGGGACGAAGAACGTTGAACTAAAACCACAAATCGCGAACCAGCTGTGCCGTGCCAGACGTTCAAAAGCAACGGCACTCCAGGTTCGAAGATCCGCGAATGAATCGCAGCACGTGGTTAAAGCGTCGAACCTGAAAGTGCCTGTCGCGTGAATGAACCAGCCAACCGCACGATCTCCCTGACTCGCGCGATCTCGATTGGACTTTCTAATCATATTAACGGAAACGTCTGTCACGATTTTTGGCAAGACCACTAAGTGTTTACACAGCAATGGTTTAGATTTCTTCCAAATGCAGCTACAGCCCTGGTCTGCCGGCTCCGCAAACTACGGATCCGCAAACCATGTGACGCGGGCCGACACCAGTCGATGGTCAGAATATTCGACGGTGTGCACGTGATATTCGTCAAAGCGAAACGACGACGGCAGCAGGATCCAGTCAATCATGCGATTCGGCCTGTCGGTTCGATACGTATAGAATTCCTCGGCGTCGGGCTGAAGCGAAGGGCACGTCTGAAATTTGGTTCGCAGTAAATCCATGGCGTTGCGACCAGCGGCGTCCGCTGTATGGCCCGGATAATCAACTGGGGTCGAATTCATGTCGCCCAGCACCAAGAACGGACGATTCGCAGCGTCCGCCTGCTGAATCAACTCCTCCGCCGATGCCACTCGCACCTCTTCCGCTCGATGACTCAAGTGAACCGCCGCGATGCGAACCGAAGTGTCACCAAACCGCACGTCCGCCCAATGTGCTCGTTTTTTTCCCGCCAGCACAGTCTCCCACGCCGCATACCCCGGCAGATTGATAACGCCAGCGTCCTGAATGGGACGCTTGGATAGAATGGCATTGCCGAACCGCCATGTCCATGCCAGCAATCGAAAGTCCAAGTTCCGCTGTTCGGTCCAATACGGAAAACCAGCTTCCTGAGCCAAGACTTCTGCTTGGTTCACGCCATAGCTCCAGCTGCTGCCAAAGTCGACTTCGTTTAAGACAATGACGTCCAAGTCTTGCGAGTCCAGGTACTGAGCAATCTGTTTCAAACGTTCCGTGCGAACCGCACTATCACCGCCGTCATGGTTCGATTCCGCGAGGCCTCGGCCATGAGCAATGTTGTAGCAGCCGATTCGCAGCGAACTTGGCGAAGTGGCTGCAACGTCAGGCTGGGAACGAGCGACGATGGACGCCGGAAGTTCGCGACATTTCAGTTGCCGCCAGGGACTCGCCAACCGACTGGCGCCGTATGGAACCAATAACAACGCCAAGACAATCCCGATCAGCTTAGTGTAGATCGAACTTTGCTGAAAGGATCGAACGATGAATAAGAAGGTACGTTCCACGTTGAAATGCTCGATACCGTTGGTGTTTACAGCTCCGTCTTCAGACGGAAACCATCAAAAGCAATAGAGGCCGCTCGCCGACAAATCCGCCTGCGATACAGACACCGTTCGCAGCAAGAGCGGCTGTTCGTACGCTGCGAGCCAATCGATGGTTCGACACAAAGTTGGCTTTTTCGATGAACTGATACTCACTCGCGTAGTAACCCCAAAACGATTTCGACAATTCAGGCGTTGTGGTATCAAAAAGCAATCGTTCCA
>JAGQOZ010000003.1:0-2543 GCA_020426955.1 Planctomycetales bacterium | reverse complement strand
AGCATCGCGTAATTCCGTTCACGGCAGATCGCTGCGAATCTGGTTGACGATCGTTGGATCCTTAATTTTGTCGTCTTCCGCCAAGAGAAACGCCTTGCTGAGAATCAGGGACAGCGTGTTGTCTCCTTCGAACGGCAAGTACAAGTTGTCCGTTCGTTTGCTTCCGCTGCCGCGTTTCTGCACGATGCAAAGATACTGATCGTCGGGCGACATCAGAACGTTGCCGCTGCCGAGATGCACTTTGTACGTTCGCAGTTTTCCGTTGACGACCAGAAAGCGACCTTCCAAACGACATTGTTCGGCGATTTTCAGGCTCGGCAGGATTTGTTGAAGCGTCTCTCTTCTCGCGACGGCCGTTTGTGCAAGTTCGCCGAACGAGAACTTCTGCCAGTAGTCTCCGTGCTCAACGCCAGCCCCCAGCTCAAGCCACTCTGGATCGTTGCCGATACTGGTAACGCTCACAAATAGGTCGACGTCTCGCATCACTTCGGAAAATACAACGCTGGGGATTTCCTCCAGCGGGACCAGATTCGTTGCGTCGAGGCAGCCGTCGTCGAATCGATAGAAGCAAACTTGTCCTGTTGCCAGGTGTGTGTAGACGAATGCCTCCGTGATTTCGTTTCGTCCTTCCATCGGATCAATGTCCAGAACGGCCCGCAGATTGTGCTCTGGCAAGTCGAGATACGGCGCGTTCCACAAATCCCATGCTCCTTGCAGTTGGAAACGCCAACCTCGCTGCTGACAAAGCGCCGCGAACTGATGCTGCCGGATGATGTGTGCCTCAAACCGGCGTGAATGGTCGACGGTCGCTCGTTCCGCGTCCGTCAAAATGTAGACTTCGCGATGAGCCTGTTTGAAGGGCTGCACAATCCGTTGCGACTCCAGCCACTGTCGCCAACGCAAGATCTCGTCGGCGGAGCCGTTCAGCGGATGCCAGATGGAAACCCGAGCCGCATTGTCAATTTGAACCGTCTCGCCAAACTGGCTTTTCCAGCTGCCGTCGTGCCAAATCAAAGACTGAAGTTGGCCGTCTTGTTCAACGTTCCAGATCAGTCTTCGGGCAATCACGCCCACCACGGGATGATCAAGGAACCGATTGCGAAAGTCGCTCAGATTCCAACCACGATGGGACGCGAAAAGATGTTCGATCCGTTGACGAATCGAAGGCATCAACGTGTCGATGTCTTTCAGTCGCTTCTTCAACTCCTTCAGTTGGCTGCTGCGAGAATCCTTGACGGCTACTGGAACTGACTTTTGAGTCTTGCCGTCTCGCTTTCGCCAAATCAGTTGAGTTTTGGCGTTGCCGTTAAATGTTGCTTCGGCGGTAACGTCGCCAAAGTCCTCGCTTAGACAGCCGACTTCGGTCAACCCGAAATGCGGAACACCCAATTCGACCAGATCCACTTCTGTCAACCCGGCATTGGACGCGGCCTGTTGGAAGGCTTTAGCGATCTGCTTCCGTGTCGAAACGTGCCTGGCCCGTGATTTCAACCGGCCAAGTTGAGCGACGGCAGTTTCGCTGGCCAGCGATGACAAGGCAATCAGGCAGGCGTTGCCGATTTTGGGCGAACGTGGACCGACTTCCCGAATCTTCTGAAAGCACCTTTCCGCGGCGTCACCGACCTCGCCAATCAGCGTGGAGTCGTCAATCAGCGACGTCGTCCAGACCAGCCCGCGAAATAGATCAACATGCGTGTCATGAATTTCCGTTGCTTCACGGTACTGCACGTGACCAGCGCAATTGCACCGCTGAGGCTTGCCAGGTTGACCAATCGCCTGCAACGCGGCAATTACAACGTTGGTGAATTCGGCACGGCCGACCGCTTCAAGATGTGTTTGCGATTGTTTGAGGAATCTCTGAGACGGCTTGGAAGATTTCGCCGAGCGACAGTGATTCAGAAACGCGTGCCAATGGCGTCGGGATGTGTCAGGCAACTCGCCCAGTTCGACTAACATTGCGTCCGTCCAGGCTTCGCCCGTATGCAGGTCGAACGAGGTCTCGCCCGACTTTTTGTTGGCAGACGTCTTCATCGTATCGACGTCGTCTCGTTTCGTTCCCTCCTTAGCAGCCGGCGGGCACGATAACAGTGCCTCGATTCGCACGCCGGCCTTGCGTTCATCGCCGTAAGTCGCGCTCGCATGGAACTGCCACGTCATTCGTTGCAGCTGTTTTCGAATCGAATCGTTCAGGCCCTGCTCTTTGGCATGGCGTTCGACAACGGAGAGAATCGGACTGATTGGCAGATTGTTGTGAAGAAACGCCTCGCTGGCGAACGGAAACAGCAGCTTGACAATTTCATCGCTCGTATAGGAGAGCTTTTTGCGTAGCAGCGATGCGAGCAACTCGTCACAAACGCGGTCCGTAACGTAGTCTGCAAAACGAGACTTGGCCAGATGACTTGCAGTAAGCAGTACAATTGCTTTTTGGGTGGCAGGATCGGCCGCGAAAATATCTCTTCCGGCTTCGTATTCGCGCACCACTACTTTAAACCCAGCGGGACGCAAGCTCTTGGCTTCGTCGACCAGTTTGACGGCAGCTGCCA
>JAGQOZ010000039.1 GCA_020426955.1 Planctomycetales bacterium | reverse complement strand
GAGCGAACCGTCACGGAAGTAGATCAGGATTCAATTCACTTTGATGCGCCGCTCACGTGCGCCTTAGACGTCAACTACGGCGGCGGAACGATTGAACGTTGGAACACAGATCGTCGAATTAGGAATGTTGGTATCGAAGACGTGCAATTGATTTCGGATTATGACCAACAGAATCTCAAAGACGAACAGCATGCCTGGCATGGCATCATCACCAACGATGTAAAAAACGCTTGGATTCGCCGCGTGTCATTTCAACATTTTGTGGGCGGCGCAGTGCTGGTCGATCTTGGTTCGATCAACGTAACTGTCCAGGATTGTGCGTCGCTGCAGCCCATAGGCGAACGAGGCGGATATCGACGTCATTCGTTCTTCACGCAAGGCCAACAAACGTTGTTCTTGCGATGCTGGGCGGAACAAGGCCGGCACGATTTTTCCGTTGGGCAATGCTCTGCGGGGCCAAATGCGTTTGTTCATTGCTTTGCCAAAGACGCGATCGGAGACAGCGGTCCGTTGGAAAGTTGGGCCAATGGCGTACTGTACGATAACGTCCGCATTGATGGTCACGACCTGAATGTGACGAATCGCTGGAATAATCCTCCCAAAGCCGGTTGGACCGCTGCAAATTGTGTTTTGTGGCAATGTCAAGCATCACAAATCCAATGCGATTCGCCTCCAACTGCCTACAACTGGACCGTGGGATTCTGGGCAACTCCTGCTGGAAACGGGGTGATGACGGGATTGAGTGATTTCGTCAATCCGTTGAGTTTGTACCACCAGCAATTGGCCGAGCGAACCGATCGGGAGAATGCCAAGCAGATCGAACCATTCTTACTGAACCCGGTTGGTGCCACGAATCCAACTCTTTCCGAAGCAGCCGATTTTGTCGCCAACAGCAATTCGCCGGCCGCAACTCTGCTGGACCTGATTCGCCAACATTGGAACCGCGAACGATCGCCATTGCAGTCGAATGTCCCGTTGTTCGAAGAAAAATCACCGCCATCATTATCCAAGAAATATCCAGTAAAGCGAATGGAGATTCACAACGGCTGGATTCTGGTAGATAGCAAACTGAAAACTGGCGACCATTTGACGCCGACGTGGTGGCGAGGTTCTATTCAACCTGATTCGGCCATGTCGTTTGGGTCTTCGATTAGTCGTTACGCTCCAGGCCGAATGGGCACTGGTTTGACGGACGACTTGGACTCCGTTGCCAATCTTATGCGGCAACACAATTTCGCGTCTTACAATCATCATTACGGTTTGTGGTACGACCGGCGTCGCGACGATCATTTGATGGTGCGTCGGGCAACAGCAGAGGTTGCGCCGCCTTTTTACGAACAGCCATTTGCGCGAACCGGGCAGGGCACCGCCTGGGACGGTCTTAGCCTGTACGATCTGACGAAATGGAACACGTGGTATTGGCAACGTCTTCGCCATCTTGCAGATCGCTGTGATCAACACGGCCTGATGCTTTTTCACGAAAACTATTTTCAGCACAACATTTTAGAGGCCGGAGCCCATTGGGCCGATTCACCGTGGCGTCCTGCCAACAACGTAAACCAGACGCCGTTCCCAGAACCGGCACCTTATGTTGGCGACAAACGCATTTTCTTGGCTCATCGGTTCTATGATATTTCGCAACCAGTACTACGAGATTTGCATCGTAATTACATTCGGCAATGCTTGTCGAACTTTGCCGAAAACCAAAATGTCATTCAGCTAACCAGCGCAGAATTTTCAGGGCCGCTGGAATTTGTTGAATTCTGGATCGATACAATTGTGCAGTGGGAACAAGAAACAGGGCGAAACGTCACGGTGGGACTGAGCTGTCCCAAAAACGTTCAGGACGCCATCTTGGATGACCCTAAACGTCGGAAAGCAGTGGATTTAATTGACATTCGTTACTGGACGTACACGGACAACAAGGAATTGTTTGCTCCGGAAGGTGGACGCAATCTTGCGCCGCGTCAGCATGTTCGTCAGCTTCGGCCCAAGTCGACATCTTTCTCATCGATTGTGCGTAGTGTGCGAGAATACCGGATGCGATTTCCGCAAACGCCCGTCACCTACTACGCCGACATGTATTGCCGCAGCGACCGCAATGGCTGGGCCGTATTGATGGGAGGCGGTTCGCTTCCGAATCTAATGTCGCTTGCTGATGAACTGAGTACCGAAATCATCCAGATGACCCCTGACACATCGTTGTCACTGGGCCACGGTCAGTACGCACTATCCAACGAGACGAAATCCTACTTGGTTTATTCGAGCGAACGACCGAATTCGACCGAACTGACATTGCCTGCGATGCGTCGCTATGAATTCTCGCTGGTCAACCAAATAACCGGGCAACTTCAACTACCGTTTCGTCCAGTGAACCATGACAGCATTACGCTACCTACCGAAACGACAGTCGTATTTGTTCGTGCCATTGACTGACGCTTGGATTGGAGGCCGATGGATTTCGCTGTAGACAAGGGGTGTGCGAACAAGGAGATTGTTCGATAGCGTTATTCGTAGAGCTTGCACGATTGGCCTCTTCGCGGCTAAAATCAGACGAATTGTTTTCGGCTCGATCCGAGCCAACTGGTCCAAGAGTAGGGTGGAAATAGAGCATGTCGGGCGAGTCCGAATTACGGTCAATTCAGGACGAACGTCCGGTTCATTCCAACAAGCTGAGCGAATTGGGCGATGGCGGTGACGAACCTGATTCGGCGGGGCGATATTCAAGGCGAGGTAGCTTTCCGGCGGTTCCGCCAAGCCGGTTCGCACGAAGGCGTATCAAAGTCGCCATTGTTTACGCAGTGTTATATCGCTTTCGGATGCCAATTTTTCGTCGGTTGAGCCAACATTCGTCGTTGCAAATTCGACTCTTTGTGGGCAAAGGCGTGCCTGGGACAAAATTCTCCAATGCCCCGGACCACGACGATTTGGATACGGAAATACTCTGGACGTTGCAAACACCTGTTAACAGTTCCGGACGCAACGTGACATTATTCGCCAATCCCTCCTTGCTCTGGCGACTTGCTCGATTCAAACCGGATGTGTTGCTGATTCAGGGCGGGCTGTTGCCTAACAACTGGTTTACATGGATTTTTTCACGCGTCACTGGCACGCCGGTTGTTTGGTGGTCATTGGGGGAAGTTCGAGGTAGACAGTTTCGCGGGCTGTCCGCGCTGTACCGGCGGCTAATTAAATGGGTGGAACGACGCAGCACGACGTTCGCCGGCTATTCGTCCGTGGCGATCGAATATTTTCTGAAGCAAGGATACGACAAGCGGCGTTGTTTCAATTTGGTCAACGTTGTCGATACGGACTTAGTTGCCAAGCAGATCGACGCTACTCGTAACAGTGTCCCGCAACTACGAACAGAACTTGGGCTCGACAATACGCAAGTGCTATTGTTTGTCGGTTCGCTCAGTGAAACCAAGGGGCTCGACATACTACTCCATTGCGTTGCGGAGCTTAAAACCGAGTTTCCTGCCATGCGTCTGTTGGTTGTCGGCGACGGGCCTCAGCGACAAAACGCGGAAGCCTTGGCAAAGGAATTGGGCGTGGCCGATATTTGCCGATTTGTTGGTGCCGTATATCAGGGCGTGTCTGCCTATTTTCAGCTGGCGACGGTTTTGGTCATGCCGGGCACGGGAGGACTAGCCATCTCTGAAGGGATGGCACACGGCCTGCCCGTCATTTGTTCGACCGGAGACGGTGTGGAGGTCGATCTGATAGACGAAGGCGAGAATGGATATTACGTTCAGCCGAATTGCCCGAGCCAGCTTTCCGATCGAATTCGAAAAGTCTTGAATTCGCCTGAACGAGCCAGCCAAATGGGCGGCCATTCACTGCGAATAATTCAAGAGCGTGCTAATATCGAGCTATATTTGAACGAGATGCTTTCGGCTATCTACACCGCTCTAGACGATCGCCACTTGCACAGAAATGAATAACTTGAAATGACAGAATCGCGTGGCGAAAGAACCTGCCCGGCCTGCAGTAACCGAGAGTGGCAGTCCATCCAAGGGACGCGAGGTGGAGATTATTTGCGTTGCCGGATATGTCGGTATCACGTGCTTCTCACGGATTCAAGCGACGATCGAACCAAGGCATTTGAAGCCGAACAAGAACGATTCTACGGAGACGACAATTCGATTTTCTTCACGCAAATTTCGTATGAACTACAGGATGCTCGAGTGCGCAATCGGATCCGCGTGCTCCAACGGCATTTACGGCAAGGCAAGTTGATTGAAGTTGGCCCAGGTAGCGGCGAAGTTCTTGGACAATTCAAAACGCTCGGCTACGAAGTTACCGGTGTCGAGCATTCTGCAAAAATGGCCAAGGTTATTCGTGAACGATACGGTATCGATGTGGTTGTCGGTGCATTCGAAGAACACGATTTTCCTGTCGATTATTTCGACGCGTATTTGTCATTTCACGTCATCGAACATGTGACGGACGTGGCGGTGCATTTGCAAAAAGCGACTGACGTCCTGCGCCCCGGTGGACTGGCGTTCATCGCCACACCTAACGCAGATAGCTGGGAACACCGTTTCGCCGGTAGCCTGTCGCCAAATTTCAGTCCTGCCCATTTGCAATTGTTTTCTAAGGACAGTATTGACAAAATGCTTCAACAAGCAGGCTTTCGAATCGTTGAAACTCTCACGCCATGCTACACCGACGCTTGGTTGCGAGTGGCGTCGTCTTTCTATCGAAATCTACGAGGACGAAAAGTTGGCTACGCAGACTTGGCAACTCGAAGTGACACGCCTTGGCGTCGACGTCTTATTCATGCGTATAGTGTTGCCGATTGGCCTTTTCGAGCTGTTCAATCCATGCTGCGTGGTGGCAACGAACTCTTTGTGGTTGCCAAGAAAACGTAAATATTTGCATTGACGCATCAATGAGTGGCCACCGATCAGGACGCAGAACATGATCCCACTGGAAGTCATCAAGTTCATCTGGAACCATCCTGCCAATCAAGGGCGGCGCCTACGCACAGTGCTGCGTGCGATCCGCTGGAAATGCCATCGTCTGATGCGAGACACGCCTAGGTTGGTTCCGATTTTTCATGCGATGCAACTCAAATGTTATCCTAGCAGCTATGGGGCTGGCGTGATGATTGCAACCAACGGTTGGCCCGATTATGACGAAATGCATTTTATCCAGCGATATCTGCGTCCAGGTGATGCCTTTGTTGACATCGGCACCAACATCGGCATCTTTACGCTGTTTTCTTCCGGCATCGTAGGCCCATCTGGTTACGTACTTGGCCTGGAAGCGAATCGGCGTTCATTTGACAGATTGATTGAGAACATTCAGTTGAACGACCTGAATAATATCGTTGACGCTCGCTGCGAAGCCGTCGGACCGGAAAATGGGACGATTCGCTTTCTTAAAGGACGAGACCTTACGAATCGAATTGTTACCGACGCGGAACAGGGCAAGGCTGGCGTCGAATTCGATGAGGTTCCCTGCGTTCGCATCGACTCGCTGTTGTCACAACGCAACTTCGCCATGGGGAAAATTGACATCGAAGGTGCCGAACCCATGGCGTTTCGGGGCGCTACACAAGCTCTGCAGATAGGGAATCCGCCGGTGTGGATGATGGAATTGAAAAGCCACCTGCTGACACGGTTTGACAGTAGCCCTGAAAAAGTGCGGGATATGCTGTTAGAATTCGACTATCGCCTTGCCACCTATGATGCCAACCAGAATCGACTGACATTTTCGGAACAACCTTGGGAAGGACACGGTGACGTGCTGGCGATTCATTTTCCTTCGCTGCCGGAAATACAGTCTCGTTTGGACCAGAGTTCCGCATAGCCCTTGCCCTGGCTTCTTTATTTTTCTTTTTGCTCGCACAATCTCTGTTCTTGTGGTTGTCATAATGCCAAGTGTGGGCGACGATGTGTTTTTGCGTTTGGCCTGCTTCAATCGGAATTTTGGGCCTCTGAAGAAAACGATCATCGGGAACAATACAGAATGCGAGGTTCCATGTATTATTGTCGAATTGAAATGCTGGTATCGATTCTGACCTTGCTTCTGAGTGGCGTAAGTTTCTCGGATGATTGGGCTCATTGGCGAGGTCCATCTGGAAATGGCGTTTCTTTGACCGCGGATCCTCCGACAACTTGGAGCGATACAAAAAACATCAAGTGGAAGGTGTCGATTCCCGGCAAGAGTTCAGGTTCACCTGTGATCTGGGATCAACAAGTTTTTGTTGTCACCTCTGTGCCTACTGGGAAACAAACAGGCAATCTTCCTGAATTGGATTTCAAACTCCTTGCGTTTGATCGAACCAATGGTCAACTCCAATGGGAACGTTCGGCAGTGGTCGCCACGCCGCACGAAGGGACTCATTCCACCAACAGTTTTGCGTCGGCTTCGCCTTGCACCGATGGTGAACACGTTTACGCGCACTTCGGTTCGCGAGGACTCTACTGTTACACCATGGAAGGCGAACTGAAGTGGAAACGCGATTTCGGTGACATGAAGACTCGGAATAGTTTTGGCGAAGGGAGTTCGCCTACCATTGAAGGCGAAATGATCTTGGTTCCTTGGGATCACGAAGGACCATCGTTTCTGTTTGCATTGGACAAGCAAACTGGTAACGAAGTCTGGAAGACGGAACGCGACGAACCCTCCTGCTGGGCAACGCCATTGGTAGTGCAATGGCAAGGCAAGAAGCAGGTAATCATGAACGGTCAAACGTGTGCTCGATCCTACGACCTGGAAACCGGCAAGGAGCTGTGGCATTGTGCCGGTCAAACGCAACGACCAGCTGCGTCGCCTGTCTTTGACGGCACTCAGGTTTACGTGGGCAGTGGTTTTCGAGGTTCGTTCTTGGCGGCGTTTCAATTAGACGGACAAGGCAATATCGAAGGCACCAACAACGTCGTCTGGAGCGTGAGTCGGAACACGCCGGACATTGCGTCGCTGCTTCTATCCGAAGGTCGGCTTTACTATACGAAAGAGAAGTCGGCCGTTCTGACTTGCGTTGAAGCCGCGACCGGCAAGCCGTTTTATTCTGCAAAGCGAGTGCCCGAATTGCGCACGTTGTATGCTTCGCCGATTGCCGCAGGAGGTCACGTCTACATTACAGACCGCGATGGAACGACGGTTGTGCTCAAGGATGCCGAGCAATTTGAATTGGTTTCTATCAATTCCGTTGGCGAAACGGTCGACGCAACTCCGGCGCCTGTCGGCAACCAATTGTTTATTCGCGGCGAACAGCATTTGTTTTGCATTGAAGAATAGATTCGTAAGAACAAACAAAGGCCGACAGATTCCAATCTGCTGGCCTTTGTTTCGATGCGTGTTAGGAATCGCCGGACAGAAAAATGCTTAAGCTTAAGGCGTCTGATACTGCAATCGACCTAGCGTTCCGGCGGCTAGATCGACGTAGTACACCAAACGGTCTAGCGGCGACACATGCATATCGACCAAGAATCCCACGGGTTCGGAAACGACAGTGACGTTCTGTATGGCACCACTTGCGTCAAACTGGACCGCTCGCAACAACTGGTCTCCAATGTCGGTGAACAGTAGAGCGTTGGTCGTTTCTGCTGGATAGTTCGAGCCAACCAGATAATCGCCCATGATGATCGCTCGAGCTCCGTCGCTGTGCAGTCGAGCCCATGCGGGTGCAGCCACATTCGGATTCGTCGCATAGTAGGCTTGCACTTGCGATAGATCTTGATATCCGCCTGTCGGTCCGTCACCTTCAAACGCGGGCCAACCAAAATTCGCACCTGCATCCGCAATGTTGATTTCTTCCCATTGTGTCCAGCCCACGTCACCAATAGCGACGTCACCAGTGTTTCGGTTGATGGCAAATCGGAAAGGATTTCGCAAGCCTAACTGATACACCTTAGATCGGTTTGAGTTTGGATTGCCATCAAAGTACGGATTGCTCGCGGGCCCTTGGCCGGTGATTGGATCAATGCGTAGAATCTTGCCGTTCAAGCTGTCGATATCTAACGAACGGAGGTTGATCGGATCAACTCGACCAAAAGATCCTCCATCGCCAGACGCGGCGTACAAGTAACCGTCCGGTCCAAATTCCAAGTCGCCAATGGTATGACTCAGTTCGTCAGAAGCGATTGCGTCCTGCAATGGATTGCCATTGGCATCCACGGCAGAAAACGGACCCGATAACGATGGAATATTGAACGGGTCGCCGATGTTTTCGTACGTAGAATTGTTGCCAACCAGTACAAATTCGCTGGCCGGGTCGGCAAACGTTCCCGCTGCATTGACGGTGAATCGAGAAATCCTCGCCACTCGCGCACCATTCCCGTCCGGTCCACCTCGACCTGTAAACGCTTGGACCTCCGGCGGATCATAGGTGTACGAAACGTAGACGTACGGGTTGTTTTCGAAGTCGGGGTGAATGGCAAATCCCAACATGCCTCGATCCTTGGTTCCCGAATTGACAATGTCACGGATATCCAGCAAAAAGCCCGGTTCAATGGAACCATCTGAATTCACAATACGCACGGTGCCTCGCTGTTCGGAGACCAACATACGCCCGTCCGACAGGAATTCGACGGCCAAGGGCTGCACGAATCCGCTGGCAATATTTTGAAGCGTAAAATCATTGCTGATGGGTACATTGGGTACATCGGCGCCGTCTATCAACGCAACCACTTCGGCTGCCGAAATCGCTCGATTGTAGATTCGAACATCATCAATTCCGCCGCGGAAATAGTTGTCCACTCGACCAATATCCAGTCGGTCCACCGCCACAGGAATTCGTCCCGCAAAGTCATTTCGGCTAGCTGCTTGCACGCCGTTGACGAAAACTCGATACGTGCTGCCGTCAAAAGTGGCGGCAACATGATTCCACTGGTTTTCTGTCAGCACCGAATCGGTAATGAACGAATTCCAGTTGGTTCCGTCCCCAAAGCCAACATGAATTCGAGTCTCTTGGTAAACCCAAATTCCGGGAGCTCGTTGTGCCGCCGAACCGTTTTGGTAGCCGAGCACGCCGTGAAAGCCGGAATCCGTATGATTCGGTTTGATCCACACTGATTGTGTGAACTGGCCGGAATCCAGGATCAAGTCAGCATCGGGTCCGATCTGCACGAAGTCATTCACTCCATCAAACGAATAGCTACCGGCATTCGAGCTGGTCACATTCGGCTTATCGGCAGAAGGTCCAGACGGCGGCGCGAAGTTGACCATACTTCCCGAATTAGCAAAGACCGATGCGTCTACCACTGGTTGGCCGATCGAATTTTCGTCAAGCCGCCAATGTCCAATCAAATCGCTGCCCGCTTCGTCATCCACAATGGTGACAATCGCAGTTCGCGGCGCTCCCAGATCCGCACCTAAGGCTCGGTACAACGACACGCTAAATGTTTCCACGCTTTCCAGTATGCCGTCGTTCAGAATGTCAAAGACGACATTGGCCGACGTCTGGCCGTTCTGGAATTCGACCATTCTGGAATCACTGCCAATGAAATCGAGCCCGTCCGTCGCCCCGGTAGCCAGTGTTTGAATGAAGACCTGAGCAATCCCTTCGCTGCCTTCTACTCGTTCCAGCCCCAGCGTCACACTACCCGCTTCTTCACCAACGGTGACGCTACTGATAGCCAATTGGATCTTACCACCGTTTGCCGTAGGAGTTTGATACTGGAAATAGCCGTTGACGTGCAAAGTTTCACTGTCAGGAAATCCCGGCGTGACACTACCATTTTCCCACGTGCCAGTGGAGTAGGTGTTAGGAGCTTCTGACTGAAAGACGACTCCATCCACGGAAATGAAATCAACTTGTAGATTTCGGTCAACGCCATTGGCCGGATCATAAAGATCGTTGATAAAGGCAACGCGAATTTGATCCGCTGTTACCGTATCAACTGCCACAAACGAATAGTCAGTCATATTCGAAGTGACCGTCCAGGAAGCGACCGTCTGCCCGTCGATCTGTAGTTGCATTTGTTCGTCGCCCATCGAACCCGACGCGCGAACAATCAATTGCGATCCACTGCCCGTTGTGCCTTCGGCATACTGAAAGTAACCGTTGGCATGCAGTGTTTCACTTTGAGGATAGCCAGGCGTAATACTGCCATTCGCCCACGTGCCCGTCGAATAGACCGATGGAGCTTCCGTCTCAAAAATGCGGCCATCAATTGACAAACGATCGACAATCAAGTTGCGGTCAATTCCATTGGCGACGTCATAGGCATCGTTGGTGAATGTAATTCGAATCTGGTCGGCTGTTACCGCCTGATTTGCAGTGAATGTGAATTCTCGGAAGTTCGTGCCAATCGAATTCCAATTCGCGACAACCTGGCCGTCGATCTCCAGTTGCATGTTTTCAGCGCCGTCCTGTCCAGCGGCGCGAATCGAAATCAACGATCCCGAATGATTGTTAGACGCGAACTGAAAGTAGCCGTTGGAATGTAAATACTCAGACTGTTTAAAGCCTGGCGTCAGCCCGCCAGCATCCCATGTCCCAGTGGAATATACCGAAGGATCTTCTGTCTGGAATACTTCTCCGTCAACTTCAATGCGATCGATTCGCAAATTGTAATCCACTCCGGTAGCTGGATCGTAGAAGTCATTCGTGAACGCAATACGCACATCGTTGGCGGAAACACCGTTCAAGTTGGCGGTAAACGTTTGAAATTGGCCACTATCGGCATTTCCTCCAATGTTGCTCCATGTTTGAACTACCTGTCCGCCTACAAGCAACTGCATCTCTTCCAAGCCTGTCTGACCGGCGGCAAAAACGGAAATCGGCAACGTGTGCTGAAATTGCGACATCCATTTTTCGGACAGTGCGAAGTTTGCTTCGATCCGCCCCGTAGTTGTCTCCAGGATCCAATCACCGCCAAGCGTCGAATCGCCGGTCAAGTCATCGGACGCAGCGACGTCTGTTCCGGTGAGTTCGGCAATCTGTCGAATAAACAGCTGACCTGTTTGGTTTGCCCCAACTTGGCAGCCGAACAGCAAAATATCTGCATTATGCGAAAAGGCGCGGCGCCAAGATTTCAGCTGTGACGAAAACGATTGCAGATTCTGTTCGTTTAGAACGTCGCTACCGAGTTGAATTGTCGCCGAGTCGCCATGCGAAATGATTTGGAGCGAACGAACGTTGGTGCGTTGCTGAAGCAGCCGAGAGATCTGGTCAATGCCCGATTCGCTGGCATTCAACATAACGACTTCCGTGTCAGTGCCAATGTCAGCCGCCTGAAGATCTGCACTTTCGACATTCGCATCAATCACCAGAATATCGACTTCATTGAAATGTGCCGAATCAACAGTGGAGTCAATGCTTTCGGCGACATCCGCCGCCAACATGCACCGTTGTTCCAGCGGGCGAATTTGCCATGGGGCTATGCGGTATTGATTTGGTTTTCTAAGCAAACGCTGGCGAATGAATGAATTCATGGTGTTATTCCATTTCTTAGGACTCCCTTCCGATTTTTCCGAGATACAAATAGGCAGCTTTGAGACACGAAACAAAAAAAGCCGCGTCCTTCCGAACGCGGCTTTCTGAAGATACTTAAACAATTGCGACTAGCGTCGGCGTCGAGCCATCGATGCCAAACCTGCCAAGCCCATTAGGACCAAGCTCACGCTGGAAGGTTCAGGAACAAAGGTGTACAAAACCGTGGTCATCGGCTTGTTGCCACCAGTCATGTGCATCAGGCGAACATTGTCAATGTCTTGCTGCGAGTTAGCACCACCCGTTCGAGCACTGAAGATCATACGTCCATCGTAGGGCAGAAGACCGTCGATGAAGACGTTATCAACAGCAGTTACGGTTTGAGTTGGATCGGAAATGTTAACCGTTACGTTAGAACCAGAACCAGCTGGAGTTACGATGATTTCCGCGTGGTGAATTTCGCTGTTTTCGAAGATACCGATCGGGCTGGCGTCTAAACCAAACGTTTGAACCAAGGCACCGTCCCAATGCAACGAAACCGAACTTTCGCTTTCTGCATCATCAGCACCGTTGTTGAACGTGTCAAAACCAACACCAAAGGCTCCAGCCAAGTTTGGCTCTTCGGCAACTGCGGTCAGCGTTGCAGGTCCTTCGGTTCCGTAAACGGAAGAAGGAACATAGGCAACACCCATGCCGTCTGCACCACCGCCGTTACCAGCAGAAATTCGGAAATCGAAGTCAATCTTCAGCTGGCTGTAAGCGCCGGAAACAACCTGCGGAAACGCAGCTTGGTTTTGCTGGCTGTTGACTTCTTGAGTCAAATTCACATAAGCACCGTCCCAACCACCTGCAGTAGTGATCGACGGAGCTGGGCCTTCGCCAAACTGAGACAGAATTGGAGTGGCGCTTGCCATCGAGCAAGCGGCCAACATGGCAGCAACGCCAGAGAAAAATTTCACTAGTCGCATCTTCATTAGACCTTTCCCCAAGTGTAACCGCACTTTCCCTGA
Organism: Planctomycetales bacterium; assembly: GCA_020426955.1. Lineage (GTDB taxonomy): Bacteria > Planctomycetota > Planctomycetia > Pirellulales > Pirellulaceae > JAGQOZ01. Next base: position 8,101 of record JAGQOZ010000039.1, on the reverse strand, counting down.
GCGCCACACCCAACACCTTGTTCGCTCGTCCATTAGCGAAGAATCTACAACCTCGTTAGCTGCGGATGAAAACGACATGTTCTCCCGCTAAGACGCCAATTTAAGAAGCGATTAGAAACTGGTCAAGGATTTTCATTTGAAGGAAGCAAAGATTCTTCGAATTAGTCGGATTAGAGAAAACCGACTGTTTAGTAAAATTGACATCGATGCGAATTTACTCAAAGCAGTGAGAGTATCTACGCTTGCTACACCCCACAAAGAGTACACGGTTGACCAGTATCGCTTGTTTGATACGGTTAACAGTTGGAATTTGGCCCAAGCGTTCGCGATCAAGCAGCTCGTCGTCCGAGTCATCCGACCGTGTTCGTGCCTAGGAAATTGTTATGATTGCACAGGAAAACACGGTTGTTTCGTTCGAATACACGCTGACAAACCCCGACGGCGAGGTTTTAGACAGCTCGGAAGGAAAAGATCCGCTGACTTATCTTCACGGTGCCGGGAACATCATTCCCGGCTTGGAAGTCGCCATCGCAGGAAAATCGGCGGGTGATTCGCTCAGTGTTGTCGTGGCGCCGTCCGACGGTTATGGCGAACGCGATGATCGCCAGGTAGCCAACGTGCCAAAGGAAAACTTTGCTGGTATTCCGAATCTGGAAATTGGCATGCCTTTGGAGGCCCAAACGCCACAAGGTCCGCGAGTCGTCCGCATTGCCGCCATTAATGATGATTCGGTCACCATTGATGCCAACCATCCTTTGGCCGGTGTGACGCTGCATTTTGATGTTCGCATCACGGACGTTCGCCAAGCCACTCCAGACGAAATTTCACACGGTCATGCGCATGGTCCTGGCGGTCACGATCACTAACTCACATGACCGAAGTTCAAAATTCCTGACGTGGATGGTGGTTGTCGTGCGGTCGAATCATTGCAGATTCAACCGCTTCCAAATCAAACGCCAGATTCGACTGACAAAACTCAAGCAAATCTTCCGTCGGCGGCGTGACAAACGTGTCGCACAATGCCGACGGAGGATGTGGTTGGTCGAATTGGAAGTCACTACGCCAGCAATGCAAGGCTTGGCGTTTGAGCGGCAATAATTGTTGATGTCGCTGAGTCCAACCGGACTGAATAAACTGGACAAAAAGCGTTTCGTCCGGCCCGTAAACTTTGTCACCCACAACAGGATGGCCTAGCCATGCTGCGTGCACTCGGATTTGATGCCGTCGTCCTGTGCGAGGAACAATGCGACAGACCGTGAATTGTTGATTCGCAAACAACGGCTGAATCCACGTGACTGCCGACTGGCCATCGGTTCGAACCATCGACTTCAAGCGAACTTGACCGGAATCACAAGGCCCCAGCGGTTGGTCCACCAGCGTTTCTTCGGCTAAAACGCCTTCGACAATCGCCAAGTATTCCTTGGTCACTCGTCGCTGTTCCACGGCCGTTTGATACGTACTCGCCGCTTCCGCATCTTTGGCGAACAGCACCAACCCGCTGGTTTCACGATCTAAGCGAGCGACCAGATGAATGCGGTCCAGCCGCAGGTATTCGCGAACCACGCCGACCAAACTGGAAAAACTGCCATTCTTGGAAGGATGACATACAAACCAACCCGGCTTGTTAACCGCCAGCGTGCGTTCGTCTTCGTATACGATCCAGGATTGAAATTCCGCTAATTCGACCGTGGGTGGAATCGGCCCGAACGGATCATTGATCGGCATTACTGGTACTCGCCGACTTGATCACGGTGTCGACTCGACTTCCACAACAACGGCCGAATCGTAAGCTAGGTGGACGTCTTGCCGCTGCTGAAGGGAACGCAACAGCGTGGCAAATTTCGGTTCTACGGAAATGGTTTTCGTCTCTTCGTTCACGGTGATTTGCAGCGGCTGACCCGTGTCGATCAATTGGTCGCTAAGTGTCAAAACGACGCGTCCAACGTTGGTGGCGGTCAAGCGAATTTGATTGTTGCCTTCGATTCGACCGAACAGTTGCATGCCCTTGGTGGGTTCGGCGATTTCTAGCCAGTAAAAGGTACGAATCACCGGATCACTGGGACGCCACAAGACCTGCTGGGGAGCCGGATTGCGTTCGAATTTCATCATCGTTGGCACGTGGTCTTTGTCCGGCAGGTTCGAATGCTGCTTTCCTTCTTGATAAAGCATTTCCACGTTGTAGCATTCCGGATAGGTTTGCTTGAGCTGCGCAATTTGTTGGTCAAATTTCTGGCAGCGTTCCAAGCGGCCGTAGGCATTGTCGTGTTCGCCAATCATGAACGTGAACCGCAAATTCATGAGGCTTTCCGCCATGGTTTCTCCGTCGGTTGGCGCGGCAGCGGAACTGTGCACGGCTGCAAAGCGGTCAGCCATCTTGGGGCCGATGCTAAATGCGCCGTAGCCGCCATGAGAGTAACCGATGGCGTAAATTCGATTCTGATCCACGTCTTCCAACACGCTGAGCATCGCAATCAGTCGATAAATCAACGGATAGACATAATCCGTATAGAACCCGTTCCATTCATCCGTAGGCGCTCGCAACGCCAAGTACAAACAATTGTCGGCTTGATACCGAGTTTTCATGTGTTCCCACTGCGAATCGTTCAATCGCTTTGGCGCATTTCCGCCGCCATGCATGGCAAACACCACGGGCCACCCGTCGGCCGGCTTGGTTCCTCGTTTCTCAAAACTAAACGGCATCGTATAGCCACCGGCGACGACGTGCCGCTGTTCGAATTCCGCAGCGTATTCGTCGCGAATCGGACTTTGGCGAAACGCCTCCCAAGTCAATTGAAACACTTGCTGGCGTTCGGATGCCGTCAATTTCGAATAGGCCGTTTCCACCGCGTTCGACACCAATGATTCTTGGTCCTTTGCGTCTGCGGCGAAGAACTGCTTGGCTACTTCGATAAACAGTTTGTGCGAAGTGTCGGAAGTCTTTTCGGATGTTGTACTGTTGGCATCAGCGTCGGACGTTTCGGCTTTCGGCGCGGGGAGGTTCACTTTCACCAACACGTGTTCTTGCGCCGGAACTTGGAATTCGTGCTGCAAGATACAGGCATCACGATCGGCATCCTCGCTGTAGAAAATGCAGGCCTGTAGCGACTTTCCGTGAGTCATCACAAAATCCAGTTTGTCGTTAGTGTCGTTGCCGTCGGTTCGCGTCCAACCGTTGCCGACTTCTTGGCCGTCATTCATTAGACGCACGAACCGGCGAACTCGGTTTCCATTGGAATCAAGCACGTCAATCGAAACTAGCGATTCACCTTCACCGGCTACGGGCTTTTTGCGGAGCGAATTATACCGAGCGGTCACGTCGACTCCGCTGACCGTTTGATTGCGACGAGCCCACACCATGGGAAACGGAGTATCTGTTTTTTGGAATGAAGTAGCATAAATGCCGTATTTGGGATCAGTTGCATCGGCCTGACTGGCGATATCCACAAACCAACCTCGATTCAAGCCTTGCGGATCAGGTTCGGCCGCACCGGTGAATTTCCATTCGCCGTCCCAGATTTCGACCCACGTGTGGTTGCCTCGATCATTGACCCATAAGGGTGTTCCCGCCATTCGAGCTGGCACGCCGACCGCTCGACAAGCATCGGTCAAGATTACCGACAATCCAGTGCACGACGCCAAACCTAGCTCCATTGATTCGTACGGACTTTGGTCGGCTTTTTTGCGGCGAGTGGAATACTTTACGTTGACGATGCCAAAGACGTTTTCGTTCAATTTCTGAGCTGCTTCGCTGGCCGTTTTGCAATCTTTTACCAGCGGCGCGAACCTGATGTAAAAATCTTCTCGCCAATCATCGCGACGTTCGTTGATCGAAGCATACGGAAGCACATCGTTCAGATAAATTTCCGTGGGGATATCCTTACACCACGGAAATTGGTGTTTTGCTTTGAGCGCGAAGCGAACGTTTTTTAGCAGATAGTCGGCCGACAACGACTGCAGATCGGTTTCGGGCATGTTGACAATCAAGAACTGGATGGCTCGTGTTTCTTCGTCCGATTGAGCTTCCTTCAGGGCTTTTTCCAATTCAGCGCGATTGTCTCCGGCATGGGTAAGCGCGGTTTCAAGTCTCGACGTTTGGTCTGCGGCACCAATGCCTTCGTCCGCGTAGGTGGCCGAATGAAACTCGCCCAACAGCACCGTCATGGTGATTAAGAAAACGAGACGTATCCAAAACGCAATTGTCGATTTTTGTCGCAACATGGTCACTCGCAGTTAATGCAAAACACAAAAAGTTGACAGGTAACACGGGTATGAGTTTTCCGTACCCCAGTTAAGAGTTTTGAAGTTAAAAGCTGGTTTTACTGCCGAACCCGTTCGCACGCAACACGCACAGGCCTGGGCCGGCGACCGATATTCGCCCAAGTTTCTAAATGGCAGCCTGGCACAAAAGCAACAGAAAATCGACTAGAATCGGAGGCCTGGAAAATTCAACGTACTTACAATTTGTCTAATTTCATGGAGAACAAAATGAGGCATCAAATCGGATTATTCGTCATTGCGACCGTGATCGCGGCGAACGTGTCGATCCAATTCGTTTCGGCTCAAGAGAACAATCAGCCCCCTGCCGGGTTCCATGCGTTGTTTAACGGCAAAGACTTGGATGGCTGGCACGGTGTTCCGAATTCCACGCAGGATCCTCGGAAATTGGAAGCAATGTCGGAATCTGATCGCCAAGCCGCGTTGGCCAAAGAAGCAGAAGGAGTGGCACAGCATTGGACAGTGGAAAATGGCGAAATTGTTAACGACGGGCATGGTCCGTTTTTGAGCACCGACGAGAAGTTTGAAGATTACGAATTCTGGTTGGACTATAAGACGGTAGCCAACGCGGACAGCGGTATCTATCTGAAGGGGACTCCGCAAGTTCAGATTTGGGACTATACGGAAGAAGGTGGCAAGTGGAATATTGGAGCGGACAAAGGATCGGGTGGTCTGTGGAATAACAGCGCCGGAGCACCGGGCAAAGATCCATCCGAATTGGCGGACAAGCCGTTTGGCGAATGGAATCGTTTCAAGATTCAGCAAATTGGAGCTCGCACGTCTGTTTGGCTCAACGGCAAACACGTTGTAAACCACGCCACGCTTGAAAATTACTTCGATCGAAGCAGTCCCCTGTTTCGAAGTGGCGCCATCTACTTGCAAACGCATGGCGGTGAGATTCGCTGGAAGAACATTTTCGCTCGAAACATCGGCAGCGAAGAAGCCAATCAGATACTCGCTTCGCATCACAATGACGGTTTTGAATCGATTTTCAATGGCAAAGATTTCACCGGCTGGAAGGGCCCCATTGACAACTACGAAATTGTCGATGGCACTTTGCGTTGCAAAGCGGGGAAGGGCGGTACGATTTACACGGCCGAAGAATACGGCGACTTTGCCGTTCGACTGGAATTCAAATTACCTCCAGCCGGAAACAATGGCTTGGCAATTCGTTATCCCGGATCGGGAGACACTGCCTATGAAGGAATGTGCGAATTGCAGGTCTTGGACGCAGGGTATCCTGGCAATCTGGACCCGAGACAAGTACATGGTTCGGCCTATGGCATGATCCCAGCCAAGACAGGTTATTTGCGACCGACGGGCGAATGGAACTTCCAAGAAGTCACCGTGGTTGGTTCGAAGATCAAGGTTGAATTGAACGGCTATGTGATCTTAGACGGTGACCTGAGCGAAGTGAACGAATACATGGGCAATTCGCCTCATCCGGGCAAAGACAACAAGACTGGCCACTTTGGTTTTGCGGGCCATTCGGACCCCGTTGAATTTCGAAATATTTCCATCAAGCGGTTGGATTGATCGTTGGCTCTCGACTATTTTTAGTTACAAAGGCAGCGGACGCCATTCCAGCGTCCGCTGTTTTCAATTCCTTGCTATGAAGTTGCCTCTGTGATCTGGTTGATTCGATTTTTACATCATTCGTTTTGGCGGGCCCTGTGCCTAGCCATCATTGCAGCGACCATACTGGGTTTTCTGTCTCGCTATTCGCACTGGTTGTTTTATGCCGATCAGCCTCGGCTGCACTATGCCATTGTCGGTGCGATTGCCTGCTTCGCGTGTTTTCAAATCCGAAGCTGGATTATCGCTGCGGTTGGTTGTCTGTGCGTCTTGCTTAACTTGGCTCTAGCTCTGCCCACGATGGCGGTTGCCCTACAACCTGCATCAAACCATGCTGCCGAATGGAGCGTGCTGCATGCCCACGTCGATCAAAGGGGCCAATTGGATGCCAAGTTATTGCAACATATCAAAGAGGCAAAACCGGACGTGATTTTGTTACAAGAAGTTACGGCCGAATTTCTGACGAACGAGAGCGAATTGGACGATTTGCAGTACGAACGGATTGTTTCCGAGCCAAGAGACCATACACGAGGCGTCGCGGCTTGGGTGCGAACAGACCTTTCCGGTCGAATCACCGCGACTGTTTGCGACTTGGCTACAGCAGATCGACCGATGGTGCAGTTGACCGTGGGCAACCAACTGCGAATGCTCCATTTCCATGCCAAGCGTCCCGTGAACTCGGAAACCTACCAGACGCAGTTGGCTGAGTTCGCAGCGTTATCGGCGTGGCTGCGCGAATCGGATTTGCCCACGGTGGTATTGGGTGATTTCAACGCCGCGCCGTGGTCGGAGCAGGTTCGACGTATGGCACAGCAAAACGGATGTCGCGCTTTCGGATTTCCAACGTGGCCGTCTCAAGCGTACGGTGCTGGGTTGCCGATTGACTTTGTGCTGGCTTCTAGCAAGACCAAGGTCGTTCGTGTGAACACCATTCTGGCAAACGCTTTGAACCGTCAAGCGATTTTGGTGACGATTAGTCACGCGACAACCGAATGATAATGTTGCCGCGGTTTACGCTATCGATTTGAATCCAATCGCTACTTGGCGTGGGCCTTATCGTAATGCTTCTTTAGCAAGTCTTCACCCAAATCGTTCTTGAAATCACGCCAAACAACGTGAATATGATTGGCGTCGTTTTGTGTGTTGTCGTATTCCATGATGAACGACGGCCCTTGCACTCGGTAGTAATGTCGCTCGCCCGGCAAAACTCCACCAGCCCAAGCAAAATAGATCTTGTCTACTCCGTTTTCTCGAATGTTGGCCAGGGCTTCTTCGGCCAGATCAGGACGAATGGTCTGGACGTATTCGCCAATCAATTGCTTGAGCGTTCCCTTTTGTTCGTCATTCAGTTCGTTGGCGGCAATTCCCATCGGTTCCAGCGGAGTGGCTTTGCGGCCCGGTCCGTTGATGACGTCGTCGGGCGCGTCTTGGCTGACAATGGCTTTGGCAGCTTGTTCTTTGCTAAGCGACGTGACCAACTCGCGTCCTAGATCTTCTTCGGCCGATAGCACTCGCAATCCTTTATGCGGCCCCGATTTCACTTGTGCTGGGTTAGCGCCCATGAACGCCGGCGTCGTAACTACTTTCTTGCCATCCACAATCGTAAAACTTACGGACAGGTGATGGCCTTCAATGCGCCAACCCCAAGTTGCTACCGTTGATGGTTTTCCAAAAACAAAGAAATGATATTTCTGTGGGTCACGTGTCGGGCTGTTGTTTTCCATTTCGTGCAAGATCTGTTCGAGCGCCATGATGTTCAACGCTTTGTCCAAACCTTTGTGGCTGAGCGCCGACGAAATCAAGGCGATTCCCAAGTGCTGTTGAGCCGGTTTCATTTCCTTCAGGGACAATCCTTCTCGTTCCATGGGAATGAACTGCCAGTTGGCTCGCTGGTCGTCATCAAAATCAAAGGTAAGTTCGTCTACTTGGTCTTCGGACAAGCTGGCGATCAGACGCTGGGCGGCTTCTGTCATGGCTTGGGCGGGCGAATGGGCAATCGCCTGATTCGTCCAAATTCCAGTGACAATCAATAGACACAAGGTAGTGGCAAGCCGGTTCATGCGAATACTCCGAATGGGCTGGAAGGGCAGGCGATTTCTGGCGACTTGCGATTTTTGCTGCAAACGCCGACGTGAGGTTGTGAGATGTTACCACGAAGAAACAGGGCGTGTCGAGTCAACTCGGGTTGTCAGGATCCCAAAGATTTCAGGCAATATCAGGCTTTATATCGCAAATGGTTGTGTCATTTCAG
>JAGQOZ010000398.1 GCA_020426955.1 Planctomycetales bacterium | reverse complement strand
TCGGTAGTCAGGGTTGTCTTGAAAACGGTAGTTGTTCGGATCTAGAAGCAATTGATCCAACGAAACGTATTCTTCTTCGAAAAGACTCATTTGATATGCCTTAGCCGGATTCGCTAGAGTGCGTGACTGTCGCTTGTGGATAGTGACGTGTGTAAGTCTACCGTTTGCCTTTAAGAATTTCGATGGTGGTAGCTACTTCCGTGAATCGACTGCTGTCTTCGCTTGGATTCAATTTCACGCGAACCTTCGACTCACCAGCGAGTCTTGATGAGCAACAAAACGCTGGAGCCAGATGGCCAGGCAACCGGCTGCAACCCGGTCAAAGTGGGTTCGACTCCCACCAGCGTTTCTGACGAATCGACTGCAGGCTTGGATTACATCTTGCTAATGTGAACCATCTGAGCTGTTACCTCGTTGAAAGTGGTAATCGGCGTAGTTGAACCACATTCGCGGCGAATTTAGTTCCAACCATTTCGCCCTGCCGTCGTTTCAACGCCGATTACCAGACGCTACCGTACGCTCAACGCGCATCTCTTGAGAGCGTGTGTGGATGGAGAGACGATGGCGGCTTGCCGGAATCGAACCGAGCTGGTGCCTCGCGACCTTAATGATCAGGGTGCCGATAGTGGTCGCAGTTACGCGCCAATCAATAGAAGGGTAGCCCGATCTTGAAATCGACAAAGTACCATCCTAGGTAGAAATGCTGTCAAATCAGCGGTCTCAGTCAGCATCTGTGTAGGCTGCCGCCTCCAACGTCAAGAAATAATGGGTATCCGAGCACGTTGATAGCAGCAGTCTGATTGCCCTAGACTGCAATGCAGATCACCAGGGAGCATCCAAACTTCCAGATCTCCTCTTTCACTTAATCCCATTGATTGCTACGAACACGGGATGGCGTTTATGCGATGCCTTTTCAGGAAAATCAGTTTCCGTCGAATGACGTCAACAGTTCGTTTTTTGCGTGGTCGGACACCGAATCATCGTTTTCCGAACCATTTTGTTCGACAAGAAACCAATCTTGGCCATTATTACCGAGAAATGTGTCAGCGACTGTGTCGTCGAATACGGTTTGTCCGACAATTAGGAAAAAGTCGCCGTTCAGTCGGTCAGTGCTACCTGCTCCGCTCAGCAGGTTTTGGATGCGCGTCACGTAGCTGCGTGAAGACTTCCATTCAGCGAAAATCGCATCGAGCGCGTTCAGGTTATTATCGAATAGCGTGTAACCGGCGACTAACAGATCCGATCCGTTGCCCCCGAATATTGCGTCCCGGCCCCGGCCTCCGATCAGCAAATCCATACCGACATCTCCAATCAACTGATCATCTCCGTCGCTGCCAAGCAACACGTCGTCCCCCTGCTCGCCTAACAGCGTATCATTTCCGACCTCGCCTACCAAGACATCGTCGCCTTGCCCACCAGCGAGACTGTCGTTTCCAGCCCCACCATACAAGATGTCGCTTCCTTGTTCGCCACTTAGGTCGTCTTCGCCCGAACCGCCGTCCAGAATATCATCGCCCCTTTCACCGGCCAATGTATCGTTTCCATCGCCTCCATCCAGGAAATCGTTGCCATTTCCTCCACGAAGTTGATCGTTACCGTCGCCACCGTAAAGCAGGTCGTTTGCATTTCCACCGAATAGCTCGTCATCACCGAGACCGCCAAACATAGTGCTGGCAGCGTTACCCGCATGCAAGAGATCGCTGCCGTCACCGCCGTGCACGAATGCGGGGACGTTCAGGCCGGACAGGTCGATTTGGTCGGCTTCGCCTCGTCCCCAAATTCGCACCTCGGTCACACTCGCCAAAGATTGTGAAACACCGTCCACGATAAGTTCGTCGTTGACGAATTGAATGTCGTTGATTTCCGGAGTTCCACCGATTCGCAGAATTCCGTCGATCAGCGAAATACCGAGGTTTGGAACGATCGTGATAAACACGGTCGCTTCCTTGTTCGCACCTTTGTCGTCAGCGATAGTGTAGTTAAACGAATCGGTACTCGCTTCTAAGTCCGGTCGAGGCGAATATGTAAAGTTGCCGTTAGCATTAAGTGTCACGGTCCCATTGGAGGTAAAAAAGGACTGTCCGACCAGCGAACTACTGCCGTTGATTGCTACAACGCTCAGCACACTGACATTCAAGCCTCCGTCGTTATCCGATACGTTACCAACCACCGTTCCGTCTTCGAACACAATGTATCTATCATCTTGTGCAGTGACCACGTTTTCGACCGTGATCGTAAAACTAGCAGCGGCAGAATGGCCGGCTGAATCCGTGGCGGAACAATCCACAGTTGTCGGACCAATCGGGAATTGACCCCCAGACGGCGGAGTGCAATTCACCAGAATCGTTTGCCCCGTAAAGTCCACGGCATGGACGGAATACTCGACGCTGGCACCCGCAGAGCTCGTAGCTGGAGCGGTTATCGATCCGGGGATGACAATCGTTGGTGGAGTGAACGCCGAATCGACTTGATTCGCTAACGCCTCGCCTGTGTTGTTTTCCACGACGCTGGCGATATCTAACGCACCTTGAGCTGCCTCTTCCAACTGTTCAGCGACGACGCTCTGCGAAACGATCTTGATTTGCGCGACCTTTTCCAGGAAGTCGCTCTCCGCGCTGAGAGGTATGGCAGTGATCAATTGATTGGTGACGGCAATGACTTCCGACGCTCCATTGATCAATTGCTCGTCAATAACCACACGATTGGCAGACGAAACGTCGACAATGATCGACTGGATCGTTGCCGGTTGGCTCAGGTCCAGACTGCTGGACGTGGCGTTGATCTGTGCCGCCAGACTTGACATGAAGCCAGCGGTCAGGTCAACGTTTAGTGGAGCACCCGCGGCCGCACCTAGTAAGGCGGCTCCTTGAGCGATCGTATCTTGCACTAAGGCATGCGCAGCGAAGACGCTGGAAGCTGCCGTCGATCCGGCCAGCGTCTCCGAGATCGGATCCAGAATGCTCAGGTCCACCGGGGGCAAGTCCAACGCGGTTTGTACTTGTTGTTGCGCGTCACTGACGGCTAGGCCATATTGTGTTGCCAAAGTCGAAACGAGCGTGGTCAATGGAGTCACCACGCTCCAGCTTCCCGGGGCAGTCAACTGACTTACGCTCGGCAAGCCGGTTGAAGAATCCGTTCCGCCATAAACGACCCAATTCCCTTCCTCGTCGTCCAATTGGCCGTTGTTGTTGGCGTCAAGCGAAGCGGCAATCAGCGTGTCGAATTGCCCAGTCGCATCGGTAGTGCTCCAAGGTTCATCCGAATCAAGAAAACCGTTCTTGTTGACGTCGAAATAAGCCGTTGCGCCGACGAGGTACCCGTTCACGGCTTTCCCGCTACCAACCCAACCAGGTTGAAGTGCCAAACGTGCGATGGAGGAATTGTGCTCAGCACTGACGGATGCAACCCCAGTAAGCCCACTCACGGTAACGGGTGTCCGACGGTTCGTTGTTGTCCCGTCACCAAGTTGTCCATAATAGTTGTAACCCCAAGCCCGCACCGTCCCGTCCGAACGCAACGCCAACGAATGATACGTACCGGCAGCAACGGTCGTGACGCTACTCAGTCCGGCGATATCCACTGGGGTGAGTCGGCGCGTCACCGTACCATCACCCAGTTGGCCATATGAATTATCACCCCACGCTCGCACCGTTCCGTCTGTGCGGCGAGCCAAAGAATGGCCAAATCCTGCGGCGAGCGCCGTAACGCTGGTCAATCCACTGACTGTCACCGGAGAGTTGCGGTTCGTCGTGGTACCATCACCTAGTTGGCAGCCGCCATTGCCCCCCCATGCGCGTACGGTCGCGTCCGACCGCAAGGCCAAAACGTGATAGTCACCAGCGGCAATACTGGTGACCCCAGTCAGATTCGACACGGCTACTGGAGTGCGTCTGTCCACGTTAGTACCATCGCCTAGCTGACCGCTATAATTCGAGCCCCAAGTCCGCACGGTACCGTCACTGCGTCGTGCAATTGAAAACCCGCTGCCGGCTGCCAGCTCAGTGACACTCGATAGACCGCTTACAGAAACAGGCGTCACGCGATTCGTCGTGGTTCCGTCACCAAGTTGTCCATAATAGTTGTAACCCCAAGCCCGCACCGTCCCGTCCGAACGCAACGCCAACGAATGATTAGATCCGGAGGCGATTGCAACAATGTTGCTCAAGCCAGAGACTTGGACCGGTTTCGTACGATCCGACGTGGTTCCGTCGCCCAGCTGACCGTAATAGTTCGCTCCCCACGCCCACACAGTACCATCTTGTCGCAGCGCGACCACATGGAAAGTCCCACTCGCAACAGCAATGACATTTGTCAATCCTGCGACAACCGACGGAGTCGCCGACGAAGCCGACGAATAGCCAGCTCCCCAAGTCTTTAACGTCGGGCCGAAAACTGTGAGCGCCTTCGTAGCCGCAGTGAACGTGCCGTCTTCATCGGCGAGCTTCACGGAAACGGTCATCGCTGTACCACCGGCTGCTGCACCGGTGTAAGTGTGCGTTTTGTTTTGACTGTTGGGTGAACCGGTGTATGTATTTGATTTGCCATCGCCCCACTGAATCGTGTAGGAAGACACCGTGTCGGCGCCTGGATCGACACGATTGCCTAAGCTCAGTGTATACAGGGCGCCTTCGCTTATGCTATCGAGACCTGTTGCAGTAATTGTCGGTGCAACGTTGGCAACCGTAATCGCCATACTTCCTGCATTAACAAAGGTGCCATCCTCATCAGTCAGATCAACGGTGATCGCTCGAGATGCACCGGAAGCAGAACCGTCTGCATAAACATGCGTCTTGCTCTGGCCGCTTGGGTTACCGACATAGCTGCTTGAGCTGCCGTCACCCCAGTGGATCGTGTATGACGATACTGTGTCCGCGCCAGGGTCAGCCACTGAGCCAAGGTTTAACGTATAAAAACTGCCCTCGTTCACGCTGGTCACCCCTGTAACGGCGATAGTCGGTGGGACGTTGATAACTTCCACATTGTAATTGGCGATACTGCTGAGTCCGCCTTGGTCGGTAACGCGCAGTGAAGCAGCACCCGCCACACTCGGCCCATCCACGGCATCGAAAAGAACCACCGTTGGTCCAAGTTCATCTCCATGCGTCGCGGCGGCCCCTGTTTCACCGAAGATTCCGTCGTGATCTAAATCCCACTCAAGTAATAGCGTCTCAGTGGGTTGTTCCGCGTCATGACTTCCCAAACCGCTGAGTGTAATTGGGGCACCCTCGACGACGGTGACCGGTCCGTCGATGTGTGCTATGGGAGGAGTATTTGGTGAAAAGACAGTCAGCACGACATCATTGCCATCGCCACCCGCATAGCTGATCACCGCGCTGAGTGGACCGCCGAGAAATCCTGAGATGATCGCGCCTTCAGGCAAACTTGCAAATTCACCGGTGTGATCACTGGGGCCGGTTCCGTCGTTGCCGATGATGGTGTATTCGTCGTAAACCGCTGGTGCAAATCCTCCTGACGCGGCAACGTTCAGCACTGCGCCGTTCTGAATCGTCACCGAACCTGTAACCGCAAGCTGGTCGTAACTGCCCTGCGTGGTTCCGCCAATCTGGACATTGAATGTCGAGCCTGTACCGAATGTCACGTTGCCCGTATGAAGTGTGCCAAAACTCGTTCCTGGATCCAACACGCCACTGTTGACTTGAACCGATCCAGTCGCTCCTACTCCACCTAAAATACCGCCTGGGTTCACCACAATCGAACTATTGGAAGCACTGCCGTTGACTAAAAGCGTGCCGCCGCCAACCGTTGTCGTCCCCGTGTGGTTGTTTGCACCATCCAGCGTCAGCG
>JAGQOZ010000397.1 GCA_020426955.1 Planctomycetales bacterium | reverse complement strand
GGCGATTCGTCTTGTCGTGAGACCCTCCCAGGCTTCATAATTTTCTGAACCCTCCCTGGTCACCGATGGCAATCAGTGAGACCAGGGAGGGTTTCTCATGCCATCTTGTTCCCAATCGCCTCGCCGTGGCAACTTCACTTTTGGCCAAAGCGTCGCCGGGTTCCTCGGGGCTCCGGGATTACCGTTTGTCGACATCCTCAGCGAGAACCGTATCGCTTCGGTCTTCGCACGGCATCACAATCTCTTCGGACGAACCTACACGACAGCGATCGTTTTGTGGGCCTTCATGAGCCAAGTCCTGCGGGACGGCAAGGAAGCGTCGTGCCAAAGTGCAGTCGCTCGAATCAGTAGTCATCTCAGCGGTCAAGACGAGCGAGATGTGGACCCCGACACACGCGACTATTGCCGTGCCCGAGCGAAGCTCTCTGAAGACGCGCTGCACGAATTGACCACAGAGATCTCCGACGAAGCCGAACGCCTGGTCGAGCCACAGCATCTCTGGAAAGGTCGCCACGCCAAACTCGTCGACGGCTCCACGTTCATGATGGCCGACACACCCAGCAACCAAGCAGAGTACCCTCAGAACCCGGCTCAAAAGCCTGGAATCGGTTTTCCGATCGCCCGCTTCGTCGTCGTCCTCTCACTAGCGACTGCTTGCGTCGTCGATTGTGCGATCACCAAGTATAAAGGCAAGGGGACGGGGGAGACAGCGTTGCTTCGGCAACTGATCGCTTGCTTCACCAAAGGCGATGTCGCCGTGGCCGATCGGTTCTATGGCAACTACTGGATGATTGTTTTCTTGATGCAAGCGGGTGTGGATGTTTGTTTTCGAAAACACCAAGCACGACACACCGATTTTCGGCGCGGCAAACGCTTGGGCAAGAAGGATCACATGGTATCTTGGCAACGCCCTGGTCGTCCGTCTTGGATGAACAAAGCGATGTATGACTCGATGCCAAAGACGATTGAGCTTCGTGAGATTCAGTACGTCATCACCAAGCCGGGACGCAAGCAACAGCCCTTCGTGATCGTGACCACCATGACCGAGATCAGCGGCGACGATGCAGTGTGCCAAGACGAACTTGCTGAGCTATTTGGTTTCCGTTGGAATGCAGAGCTGGATATTCGAAGCATCAAAACGCATCTCAACCTGCATCATCTTCGTTGTAAAAGTCCGGCAATGGTTCGCAAAGAATTCTGGGTGACGATGTTGGCTTACAACGCGATTCGAACGACAGCTTTAGGTGGAGCATGGGTGTGCGGCGTCCGTCCTCGAGAAGTCAGTTTCGTGAGATGATGTCAGTTTGTTCTGGCGGCCTGGGATGTGATCGGCACGAAGCGTGGCATGGAGCATCGAACATATTGCGTGGGCCGCTCGGAGCAGATCGGCAAGTGCATCGTCGGCAAACGTCCCGGCCGGTTTGAGCCTCGCGTCAGAAAGAAATGAGGCAGCAATTACAACCTGATGATGCAGCCACGCGAAGAGTTGAAGGCACGCCTTGCCAAGGGAGACAACTCGTTTGAAACCAAGTAGTTAAGAAAACGACTGTGCCATTCGTGCCATGCATCTTCCGGTAACCGCCAAATCGAATCAGGGGCTTCAGCGGAGGAATCAGAAACGCGGAGTCGCAGAGTACGCAGAGAAGAATCAAACAACTCTGCGACCACGGCGTCTCTGCGTTTCAATCATTTTTCGATAGTTTTGGGGTGGCAGAGGATTGTGGCTGGCACCCACCCCTCCTCCCGGCCGATTTCGTGCTCGCTCCACTTCGTCCGTCCTCACTTAATTTCTCCCATCCAATTCGTCTCCTTGCGAACGCTGCCAATACAACATGATCAGAGAAAACTTAGCCAATCTCGGCCGACTCATGTACCCGAAAAGCCTGCTGCACTGCTGGCAAGACAGCCTAGATTGGTGGACACAGAATGGGAATGCACCCTCCCGGCCTGAAATCCCAGAATAGATCGCAACAATGTGCCGTTGCTACGAGATGGCGTTGATAATGATCACAGCTACGGCCAGAAAGGCGACAGCAGCCACGGAAATGCCCACAATCAAGCCGGTGGGAATCGTCTTTTTTCGTTTCCGAGTTAACAAGACCGATGATTGTGAGACAGCGGCCGTATGCTGATCTTCAAACAGGTCCACCAGCGAACCACTTGTCGAACTGGAAGCACTTAATTCTTGTTCGATTTGCGAAAGTGTTTCAGGATCTACGTCGGGTCCTTCACCGGAAAACGAAAGAGCCGCATCGCTGCCGGCCGACGAACCTGACAATTCGTGCGAAACTTCGTCATCTTCCTCCAATGGCGCCAATGTCAGGTCATGGTTTTCATCTTCGCCAATGCGATTCGTATCGCCCTGGCGCGAAGAAACAGTGTCGCTGGCCAGCTGTTTGGAACCGGAACCAGAACCGGCTCCCTTGGCCGTGCCCATGATCTGTTCGAGTCGATTGAAGCCCGTTGCGTTTGATCCACTTCCGTTGGAAAACGACTTGTATTTGGCGCCCACCACGATGCCTCGTGGCTCTAACCATTTCGTCAGCAAGCTTTCGACTTCCGAAGCGGATTGCGTCCGTTCCGCCGGCTTCTTGGCCATCATGCGTCGACAGATATCGACCAGCGCCGGCGGGGCGTCCGGGCGTTTGCTGAAAATGCTTTCTGGTTCTTCTTTTTGGTGCTTCAATAAACGCTCGGTCAGCGTGCCAGTGGGAAACGGCGCATGTCCCATTAATAGAAAGTAGAGCGTCCCGCCTAACCCATAAATGTCAGCTCGATGATCCACCTTGCTGCTGTTCACGGCCTGTTCCGGCGCCAGATAGTCTGCCGTTCCGACAACGCTATCTTTGTGCACGGAAGAAAGCGATTTTGTTTCGTCTGTGAATTTTACTAAACCCATATCCAAGATCTTGACGATGCCGGCGGAATCGACCAAACAATTGGCCGGCTTGATGTCTCGGTGCACCACCCCGGCATCATGAGCGTGTTGTAGTCCGCGAGCTGCCTGTGCGATTGATTCGGCAGCTTGTTCAAATCCCATGGGACCGTCTTGATCGACGATGCGTTGAAAGTCGCGTCCTTCGACATATTCCATCACGATATAGTGCGTGTCACCTTCATTGTCGATGTCATAGGCGCGAACAATATTGGGATGGTCCAAAGCCGCGACCGCTCGAGCCTCCAGTTCGAATCGTTCCAAATAACTAGACTTGGTCACTCGGCTTTTGGGCAAAACTTTAATGGCCACGGGGCGACGCATAATTGGATGTTCGGAAAGATACACGCTACTCATGCCGCCTGTACCCAGATGGTCTTTCAGGGTGTACTTACCAAGCCGAAATCCGCGATACTTGCCTCGTAGGATTTGGTCCATTTGCCAACGAGTAAGCAGGCCCAGACCAACCATCTTGTCCGCCAAGAGATCGGCTTCGCCAGGCAGCACGCCGCTATTCTGACTAGCCAACGTCGCCACGAATTCGGCAAAGCGGTCCTTGGGCACCAATTCGCTGCGGCGAACCAATTCGATGAGTTGTTTGGTCGAATTAACTTTGGCCATTCCACGCTACGGCAAAGATTCGAAAGAAAATGCCGCGTATTCCTGCTATTTCGCGAAAAAGATTCGAAACGAAAAACCGAGCCACTCGCCACCACCATTACTATCGTTCATGGTAGACACCCCGCAAAATCGAAGCAAGCATTCTTCTCGTTAACTTCACATCTTCACCCGATTTGGCCTGTGATTAAGATCAAAAACCGATTCGGTACGAAGCGCCAGCACATTAAAATCAGAACATAGTCCGGCCTCGCTTCCTTGTAAACTCGGTTATCGCCTATGAAGTCAGCAACCTATATCATTCGCGCACTCCTATTGATTGTTACTGTGGCAACGCCTTGGTTCTTTGGCGGGGTTTGGGCGGATGTTCAATGGATCTTGCTACTATGTTTGGCTGTCCAATTGGCGTTTGATCTGATGAGCCGTTTTGGGCAATACGATCAACCCAGCTGGTTACCGACGGCTTGGCTTCCGGTGCTGTTCGGCATCGCGTTAGGTGTTTGCCAACTCGTTCCCCTTAGCCCTTCAACAGCAGCCTGGTTGGCTCCAGAAACACTTGCGTTGCGAACCCAACTATCCACGCCTGCCACGTTGGACGAATCGACCGATATGGACGAATCCAGCGAAGCGTCCCTTTCCACGGCCGATGCCGTGACGCTGCCGAATTTTCCTCGCAGCATTAATCCCGCCGCCACTCGTGAATACCTAGCACTTTTGCTATTGGGCGCAGCCGTTTACGTTTTGGCATCCAGTCATTTGGTAGATCGTCGTAGCGTGACCATTTTGTTTGCGACCGTGGCCATATGCGGCGCGGCGCTGGCGTTCTTTGGGCTGGTTCAGCGTCTTTCTTGGAATGGCAAGTTTTATTGGGTCTTTGAACCGCTCAGCGGCAGCTTTCAATCCTTTGGCCCCTTTGTCAATCGAAACAACGCCGGTGGTTTCTTGAACATGTGTCTGGCAACGTGCCTGGGCCTGATCGTTTGGGTTTTCTGGTCGGGATTTCAAGAACTGCAATACGTTCCGGTGGAGCGCCAGTCGTCTTCGCGGCGGTCCAAGCGTTCCAGAAGTTCAAGTTCCGGCAGGTCGTCGTCGTCGCGTTCAGGACGTTCATCGCGAAGGACTCGTTCTTCGACTGGGTCTTCGGCAAACCGTTCGACGTCGCCTGATTCCGGTTTAGCATCCCCTTCGTCCGACGCTGTTGCCGACAAGGCGGATCAATACGCGGCGATGCTGGGCCATGCCACATCAGATTCTCGCGATTCCGACCAAATTGATAGCGTTTCGGACCATAGCGAGAAAACAGACCAGACAACGCCAATAGGCAATTCAGATCCAAATCAAGAAACGGAACGTTTGCAGGATGAATCCGAACAGCCGGAACGGCGCAAACGAGTCCGAGTGCGAGTGAAGCAGCGAGTCCGCGTGCATGACCAGGACGATGACGACGATGTAGACTTATTGGAATTTCGCCGCCGCCAAAAGAAGATTCGCAAAAAATTTGATGCGGACGAAGACTACGAAAAAGCCAAGAAGTCCTTAAAACTAGCCACGCCCATGGCCTACGGCGCCAACGTCGATCCGGAAGCTGGGTCGTGGATTGTCCGCGGAGCGAAAGCGACATCTCGTTGGATTGGTGAAATCAACGCGCTCAAGCTCTGGTCTGTCGTGTTGGCCGTTTGTGTGGCGGGTGGTGTTTTTTGTACGGCTTCTCGCGGTTCCATCTTAGCACTGTTGGTTTCCCTGGTAGTCACTGCGGGCATGTTGGCCATGCGAGCTGGTTATCGAGGTTATTCGATCGGAATTTTAGTGACGCTGTTTCTGGGCTTAGGCTTGATGAGCTGGGGAGGGCAAACCGACTTTGTGGTCAATCGGTTCGAACAAATGTTTGACGACAATTCACTGGAGCAAGGTCGAGTTCCGAACTGGAATGAAGCGTTGCGATCCGTCCCTGATTTCTGGTCGTTCGGCACCGGCTTGGGAACGTATCGCTTTGTCTATGAACGATTTCAGGAACGCTTCCTGCGAAACACGAGCCACTTCCACGCCGAAAACCAATTCATCCAGACCATGGTCGAAGGTGGCTTGCTGGGTACAGCGTTGTTGATGCTTGTGTTGCTATTGGTTGGGACGTCCATTTTCAAGTTGTTCCAGTCGGGCGGCGCCATCGATACGGCGCTGGCCACCATGGGCACTTTCGCGTTGACCAGTCAGATTGTCGGCGGCACGTTCGATTTTGGCTTGTACATTCCTTCCAATACCATCTTGATGGCACTA
>JAGQOZ010000396.1 GCA_020426955.1 Planctomycetales bacterium | reverse complement strand
TGCACGTGCGGTGTGGCGGGCAAGCCGTACGAACGGAGTTCGTTCAGAAAGTCGATATGGTTGTCTGACTGAATGCCGTCCCCTTGCCCTACGCCATGGCAGAACATGCGGAGGCGGCGCTGAGCACATTCGCGCGGATCAAGCACTCGGATGCTGCCGGCGGTCACGTTCCGAGTGTTGGCATAGAGCGGTTCGTCTTTTTCTTGGCGAATTTGATTCAAGCGAACCAATTCATCGTTGGTCATGTAGATTTCACCGCGAACTTCCATCAGCGAAGGATGCTGATCGCCCAGCAGCACCAGCGGAATGTCCGCAATGGTGCGGACGTTGTGCGTGATGTCGTCGCCCACCTGTCCGTTGCCTCGAGTCAATCCGCGGACCAGCTGCCCGTTTTCATAAATCAGCGAAACGGCCACTCCGTCAACCTTTAATTCGACGACCCATTCAATCGGTTCGTCGGGCAAGAGTTTGCTGATACGCTGGCCGTATTTTTTGAGTTCGTCCACGCTGTACGTGTTGTCGATCGACAGCATCGGGACCAAGTGCGCCACTTGGTCTAGATGAGCTACCGGTTGGTCGCCGATGCGTTGCGATGGCGAATCAGAGCTTAAGAGTTCAGGGTGTTTTGCTTCCAGCGATTTCAATTCTTCCATCAGGCGATCGTATTCCAGATCGGTGATGGTAGGCCGTGCCAACACGTAGTAGGCTTGGTCGTGTTGACGAATTTGCTGGCGAAGTTCCGCGATGCGCTGTTCGGCGTCCATTCGAATGTCGTTCCTTCTAGGCGAAGCTGGCCCAACCGAAGCTGATGGTCCGAAGGGAAATTAATCTTCCACGCCGCATTCTGGCACTACGGTCACGCTTTTGTCATTGGCGGAATTCGGAATCAAACACAAAAATTTCATGGGGGTGGAACCAGTGTTCTTGAACTGATGTACTTCGTCGGGTCGGACTAGAATGACGTCGCCGGCTCTCAGCGGATGAGCGGTATCGCCTTCGTAGACGTGGCCTTCTCCTTCCAGGACAAACACTTCATGTTCATAGGGATGAAAATGTCTGGGAGTGTGACCGCCCGGCGCAACTTCAAACTGCCGCATGGCAAAATTGGGCGCTCCATCTGCTTTGGAGACGAGCCAGCGAACCGTGCAACCAGCGGCTCCTTCCATATCAACTTGTTTGGATTCAACGTCGTTGGTGTTGGTCACTTTCATGGTATTGCCTCGCTATGAATTAAACAAAATTTTCAGGAATATGAGTCCGGTTTTTGACAATTCGCATTCGCATATTTAGGAACTCGACGATCAGCGAAAAAGCCATGGCAAAGTAAATGTAGTTCTTGTTAACGTGTGTTCCGGCTCCTTCGGCTACCAGCATCACGCCGATCAAAATCAGGAAGCTCAAAGCCAGCATTTTTAGTGTCGGATGGTTCTCTACAAAGTCGCCAATCTTGTTCGCAAACAACACCATCACTCCAACGGCGATGATGATGGCGGTGATCATAACACTGGTGCTTTCCGACATGCCCACGGCCGTGATAACGGAATCCAACGAGAAGACGACGTCCAGCAACGCAATTTGGACAAGCACGCCAGAAAAACTGGCAGGTGCCTTTTCGCTGTGACCATCGGCATGGCCTTCCATCTGTTTGTGGATTTCATGGACGCTTTTCCAAACCAGGAACAAACCTCCCGTGAACAGAATGATGTCTCGCCATGATATCTGGTTAAATTCTTCCCAGTGATGTTCGTTTTCGAACGAACCAGCATCGATTCCTAGCGATGACAAGGGCAAGATCGAATCCAACGTAAAGACGCTGAATACTAACTTGGTGAGCATAAAGTTCAGTGTCAGTAGCAGGAGAATTCGCATGACCAGTGCCAGGCCCAAGCCTACTCGGCGAGCGTTCGGGCGTTGTTCCACTGGCAGGCGACTGGTGACAATGGCAATGAAGACAATATTATCAATTCCCAGAACGATTTCCATCAGCGTCAGCGCCAACAGGGCGATCACATGTTCCCACATAACGTGTCCTTCGTTGCGAATGGCCCGGCGGCCGATGTCAAATTTGATGGAGATACGATAACGATACTTTGGACATTGTCCAAGAGAGTATAGAATCTGGGGTTCGAATTCACCGTTTGGCGGTCATTCGTTTCCTTTGGCTAGTTCTTTGGAATGAATCGAATTGGTTTGTTCCAAAATATCTTTTATCGGAAGTTCGAATCCATGAATCACCGTATTTCTCGACGAACCTGGGTCCAATCTGCTGGCTTGTTGGCCGGGGCTTCTTGCTTCAGTGGCGGACCAATTCAAGCCGAGGCCGCGCAGGCTCCAACGGCCAAACCCAGAATTCGCTACTGTTTGAACACCAGCACCATCCGAGGCCAGGAGTTGTCATTGGTGGAAGAAATTGACCTGTGCGCCAAAGCTGGCTATGACGCCATTGAACCGTGGATTGGGGAAATCAATAAGCATCAAGAGCAGGGCGGGGATCTAGCAGATTTGGCCAAGCGAATTCAGGATGCTGGTTTGACGGTGGAGAGTGCTATCGGGTTTGCCAAATGGATTGTGGATGATCCCAGCGAACGCCAAGCGGGTTTGGAACAAATGAAGCGAGACATGGATATGCTGCGACAGATCGGCGGAATTCGCATCGCGGCGCCTCCGGTTGGTGCGACCGATCGAACCGATATGAATTTATTCGAAATTGCTGATCGGTACCGTGACCTGTTAGCGCTCGGGAAACAGATGGGCGTGACTCCACAATTAGAGCTGTGGGGCTTTTCCAAAACGCTTAGTCGTTTGGGCGAATTGGCGTTTGTGGCCACAGAAGCCGCTCATCCAGATGCGTGTCTATTAACCGACGTCTACCATATCTACAAAGGCGGGTCGGACTTTGCCGGTTTGCAAATGTTGAATGGCCACAAGATGCATGTCATGCACATGAATGACTATCCTGATATGGAACGAAGCAAAATCAACGATGCAGATCGAGTCTACCCGGGAGACGGTGTCGCTCCTATTTCGTCAGTTTTGCAGGCGCTGTTCGCCGCCGGTTTCAGTGGAGTCCTGTCCGTGGAACTGTTTAATCGAGAATACTGGAAACAAGACGCACTGACCGTTATTTCCACATCGCTGGCCAAAATGAAGGATGCGGTAGCGGCAGTGGTTTAGCAGCAATGTCATAGCAACTTTGCGCCGCTGCGTTTCTGGATTTTTTCGGGGTTTTGGGGCAGTCACAGATCTTGGCGGTTCGGCATGTTTAAGACTGGCGGGCTGAGCAATCCGGAATCAACTTGACGATTTTGTTTCAAACCTGATACATTGATCATTCGTTGGCGACGATGGCGGTCGTCAGCAAGATGTAGGCCCAACCCTGTTTCGGACAACGGAATGTTCAGCTATGCCCAAAACCATCGGTTGTATACTCGCGCGTCAAGAGGATTGTCTTTCCAACACTTCGCACCTCTTTCCTCGGATTGCTCGGAATTTAGCCGGACGACCGTTGATTGAATGGGTGGTGCGGCGAACGTCTGAGTCGCAGCATTTGGCGGAAGTGGTGGTGGTTGTGCCAGACAGTCACTGCGAAGAAGCCGTGCACGCTCATATTCCGGCGTCTGCCAAGTTGTTGGTTAGCAGCCAAGCGGATGAAGCGAAGCAGTTGCTGGACGCAGCGGAAGCCACTCGAGCGAATGCAGTTGTGCACGTACAGAATTCGTCGCCATTATTGGATCCTGCTTTGCTGGATCGGCTGGTGTTGGCGGGACGTAATGACGCAAGCAAAACGGCATGCATTAGCTATACGTCACGTCAAGCTGGTTCGCAATTGCATTCGAAATTGGGACTGGTGGCCGAGTGGTATCAAACGGCGGCGCTGCGTCGTGCCACCAAAGCGAAGCGTCCGGCCGCTGGGCTACTCGATTTCTTCCTGCAAAACGCCGATGAATACGCACTTCGATTCCTGTCGTTACCCGCTGAACTAGATCGAAATGATTTTCGGTTGGCGGTTCGAGCCCCCGAGGATTGGCATCATGCCGAAGAGATTGTCGAGGCATTGGGGAATGATGGGCTGGATTGGCAGCGAATCGCGTCGTTACTGGATTCACAACCGGTCATGTTGCAACGCATGGCGCAACTGAATCTTGAATTTGACCGGCGAATGAATCGCTAGAAACACTTGTGTGCCGCAACGACACGCTCGGCCGGCAAGTTGTTGAATATTCTTGATTTTGTGGCTGGCGATTGTCATTCAGTGGTTGCTGGCTAATGCATATGGTTGCTATTCTTTTGGTCTAGGAATTCTTTGTTCCTTGTCTGGATTTCGCAGGTTTCCAGGTGATTTGGTAGCCTGCGGTGCGCTGATTTGAATTCGAGGTAGATACCTATGCGTGACGCCATCACGATTGTCATGGGCGGTGGACGAGGTACTCGGCTGTACCCACTGACCAAGTACCGTTCGAAACCCGCGGTTCCGCTAGCCGGTAAATATCGCCTGATTGATATTCCTATTTCGAATTGCATCAACAGCGGCTTGAATCGAGTGTACGTGTTGACGCAGTTCATGTCAGTCAGCTTGCATCGGCATATTCGGCAGACGTACCGATTTGACGCGTTTAGTGAAGGCTTTGTGGAAATCTTGGCCGCTCAGCAGACCATGGAAGAAGGTGGGACCGATTGGTACCAAGGCACGGCGGACGCGGTTCGCAAGAATCGCCGGTATTTCGATCAGCCCGATGTGAACCATGTGGTCATTTTGTCTGGTGACCAGTTGTATCGTATGGATTACCGAAAGCTGATCAAAACTCACATAGAATCAAACGCCGACGCCACGATTGCCGCCATCCCGGTCACTCGTGAACAAGCGCGAGGCTTTGGTGTTATGCGGCTGACCGAACAGGGGCGAGTTACCGGATTTGTGGAAAAGCCCAAGACGCAAGAACTTTTGGACTCCGTGGCGATGGCTCCGTCTTGGATTGACCAGCATGGTATCGACAGTAAAGGCCGTGATTGCCTGGCCAGCATGGGGATTTACGTCTTTAAGAAAGAGGTCTTGGTCGACGTCTTGCAGTCGACCAGCTTTGAAGATTTTGGCAAAGAAGTGTTTCCGTCTCTGATCGAACCGAAGCACATTCAAGTTCATTTGTTTGACGGTTATTGGGAAGACATTGGTACAATTCGAGCGTTCTACAATGCGAATCTAGCGTTAGCCAGTCGCACGCCGCCGTTCCATTTGTCTTCACCGGAAGCTCCTATTTATTCGCGTAGCCGCTTCCTGCCACCGTCGCAGTTTGACGGCGCTACCATCACTAACAGCATTATTGCCGATGGATGTAGTATTCGACCCGGTGCGGTCATTGAAAACAGTGTGATCGGGCTGCGCTGCATGATTGGTGACAACGTCACCATTAAGGATTCGATCATCATGGGTTCGGACGAATATGAAACCTATGCAGAACTGGCTGCCAACGAACAACTGCGTCGTCCCGTGATTGGTATTGGTAGCGGTTCTCACATTGTAGGCGCGATTGTTGACAAAAACTGTAGAATTGGCCGCAATGTGCGAATTGTCAATTCTAACGGTGTAGGGCACATGGAAGAACAAGACGGCAAATCTATCCAAGACGGCATTCCCATTATTGGCAAAGATGTGGTAGTGCCAGACGGTTGGCATTTCTGAGAAAATCTGTAACGAATTTTCGTGGGCTTCAACTGCAACATTAAGTCGCCAGCCCTACGCCACCGTATCTTGTTTCGAACAGGAAGGTACCGGGCGAATGCAGGTCAGTTTCACTGGATGCAGTTACTTGGGCGGAGTTGTGCTGGAGAGAA
>JAGQOZ010000395.1 GCA_020426955.1 Planctomycetales bacterium | reverse complement strand
GCTTGTGCAAGCAGCTATCATGATGGGTAGCAACTTCTATTTGAATTCGTCGGCGCACCTACTAGGATAAGCAAGCTGTCGGCCGGGGTGCTGACTCAATTACTGCGACTTTGTAGGAACGGAATTCATGTCTGATGCCGCTGGCTTGCGAAACCACCTGATCGCGCTGGGCGAAAAACCGCGTATTCTGATCACTCGGCTCAGCGCCATTGGCGATTGCGTCCATTCGGTCCCGTTGGTGCACGCATTACGAGATCGTTTTCCTGATGCGCACATCGCATGGGCCACCCAAAACGCTGCGGCATCCTTGCTGAGCGGACTTGGCGGTTTGGATGAAGTGCTGGTGGTTCGCAAAGATTGGCTAAAATCCGTGGCCGAAATCCGGCGTATTCGGCGCGAACTGCTATGTCGCCAATTTGACGTAGCGCTAGACATACAAAGTCTGACCAAGAGCAGTGCCATCGCATGGTTGTCCGGAGCGAAACATCGAATTGGCTTTGCTGCACCTCAAGGACGCGAGCTTAGTCTACTTTTGAACAACGTGCGTCAACCGCCGCAAGCTAATCACGTGGTGGATCGGTATCTGGAATTATTGCAGCCGCTGGGCATCCACAAACCTCGCGTCTGTTTTGAATTGCCCCGCTATCCTGATGCTCGGCGGCAAGTTGATGCGTGGCTTCAGCCTTGGCTGCAACAACAGCCAGACGATCGAAGATCGTTTGCCGTGATCAATCCCGGTGCCGGCTGGGGATCAAAAGTCTGGCCTGCCGAACGATACACGCGTGTCGCCCAGCATCTGTACCAGCGGCACGGCGTACCGAGTGTCGTCGTCTGGGCTGGTCCGGAAGAACATCAGTGGGCTCAGACTATTCAACGCGAAAGTGACGGTTCGGCTTGGCTGGCACCACAAACGAGCTTGCCCGACTTGGTTGAACTTCTGAGACAATGCCGACTATTCGTTGGTTCAGACACCGGCCCCTTGCACATGGCAGCGGCCGTGAACATTCCGTGCGTGGCACTTTTTGGACCGACGTCACCAGAACGCTGTGGTCCGTACGGGTCGCAGCATCAGGTCGTGACCAGCCCCGTGCGGTGCGAAGAAACGAGCATGCGGAAGGCCATGGATGTCATGGAAGGAATCTCGACCGAAGCAGCTTGTGCTGCATGCGATCGTCTTTGCGAATCATTCGGTCAAGACCAGGCTGCGGCGTAAACCATCAGCCGTTGGTAGGCAAGTTCGTTACTGCAATACGAAATGACATCTACACGTTGCGCAAGTACTGGACGGCGTTGGAGATTTCTGCCACGGGATGTTTTGCGTTTTCGCGTTCGACCGTAAAGTAGCCGCGATAACCCGCTTCCTCCAAAACGGCCAAAATGGTTGGAAAGTCCGCAGATCCTCGACCCAGCATCACTTCCAGGCCTCGACCTTGAGCTAAATCTCGCACGGCGTCCTTGGCGTGGACGTGCGCTACATAAGGCGCCAACGTTTGAATGGCGTCAGTGGCGGAAAAGCCATTGATGATCAGATTGCCCGGATCAAAATTGACGGTCACACTGTAGTCTGGTAATTCTTGAATCAGCATCTTCATTTGGTCTGCCGATTCGCTGCCGGTTTCCATGGCCAAGAAAGCGCCAATCATCTGGCTGGTGCGACCCAAATCGGACAACGCTTCCAGCAGCGTTTGCCAACCGGGTGCATCTTGGTCCGGTATCGCTCCGACATGATTTACCACCACAGACGCGCCCAGCGAATAGGCGAACCGCATGGCGTCCTTGGTGGCGTCGATACGAGCCTGCAGGTCGTCGGCCACGTCGTAGCCTCGTCGAGTTTGAAAGCCGACGGCGCAGACCTTCAAATTGTGATCGTCCAACCATTTGCGAATTTGACGCAAGCCGGTTTGGCTCATTTCGCGAGGCCTTAATTCACCTCGCGCATCAATCTCGACCGCATCCACGCCCATTTCGGCCACCATTGGCAAGGCCTTGCGAAACGGCATTCCTAGACTGGACAACTTGACTCCGACTTTGACTTCGGCCAAGACGTTGTGCTCCTTAAGTGAATAGCAGATGACTATTTCTACGGCCCAATTAGTTCCAATACCAATCGATTCGTTCCGCCTGCGATGCCGTACTCTTTTCGTTCGACCGCAACCGCAACAAATTGGGCACGGAACTTGGATTCACCGTTGGGGTTCGCAATAGTTTTGCCAACCCGCCATATTTTGGGAAGGCCACTCCGCCACTGATCGCCGCCACCACATGTCGCTGACGAATCACTCGATGACTCACCACGGTCATCACCTCCTTGGGCACTCGTTGCCGCAATACTTCATGCGTTTCCAGCAGATACTGCCAAGCGGAATCGGAGGTGATTTGGCTTTGGTGTCGAGCGGCAATCGAGGCGACCATGGCCAAGTCAAACACGTTTTCCAAGTCCCAATAGACGGGATATTTGTCCGCCATCGACGTGAAGTTGGCCGTGAACGTCTGGGCGAACTGTCGATTCCATTTGTCGGCATCACCCGTGTGAACTCGGCGACCATTTTCGGCCAGCAATTCGTTTTCGCTAAGCAGCTTCACGGACGGTCCGGCAAAATCGAACAGCAATCCATCTTCCGAAGTGGAAAACGCATCTTCGTTGAGCGTAAACCACCAACGCAAAACGCCCAACGCCGGTGGAGCACCTGCGACTTCGGCTTCCAACAAATCCAAGTAGTTGGGCACTTGCGGAATCGAATCGGCCAACCCCAAGCCCACCCGTTTCATGTGGTAATCGGCTTCTACAATCGTTCTGGCAACTCGTGTTTCTGCCGGAATCCCTTTCACGTCAATCCGCTGATTCCCCAACGTGTCTTGCAGTTGCCGAGCCCACGGTTCGTGATCGTTTGTGGCAAACGGTTTTGCTGTCGTGCGCTGAATGAAGGCCTGAGTGTCAGCCAATTTTTCTTGGTAAGGCGTGATGGAACACAAGAACTGTCCGTCGTCTTGGATGCAACATCGCAGTAAGACCACCAGATCATCCAATTGCAAAACGGGTCGACCCGTTTCTGCATGGACCGGTCGCCCTTCCGCATCCCAGTGCCACGGTCCCGCCAGCCCTGCCAACAAAATGTCACTTTCGTCAGGGACAAATTGCACGAAACGAATTTCGTACATGCCCGCCAGAAAACGAACGTCGTCCGGCAAAGGCTGTTGCGAATCAAGTGCGATTCGGCAGCGGTTCGCCAAGGCTTTTAACGACACGATTCGCAAATCGGACTCGGAGGAATTGTTCGCGTCTTGATCCGAGTTGGCTTGTTGGGCGTCAACGATCTTGGCCCACTGTCGACGAACTTCGGGTTGCAGGCGTTGCAACACGCCGTTCGCATCCACATAAACACCGCCGGGAAAACCCTGAATGGAACCTTCGCCGCCGAATTCGTCCCACGAATCGGGATCCACCGTGGACGTGATTAGTTCAATCAACGTGTCAAAGTCCGCCTGCTGTGCACCGCCTAAATTGCCCGCTACCGTACGGTTGACCGCGGCAGTATTGGGCGAATTGCCCGTTGACGGCGGTTGTGCCTTGGTGGTTTGATTCGCCAAGCAATGCACAGCCAGCAGCCAAACAAAGAATCGGCGTCGTGTCTGCGTTAGCGCGAAAATTCCCTGAATACAACGTTTCATTTCGACACCTCTGTCTTCGGTTCCCCGGCGAATTCAGCGTTTGCTGGTGGAACGATTGCCGCCCCACCGGACGGCCATCTCTTTCGCCACATCCTTAGCCTAGCGATTGGCCAGAAACTACGTCAACGGTTTTAGGTCAGAATATGCCAAAACAAAACTCACTTGCCCGGCACCGGTGGCAAAATTGACCGTGGCACTGCGTCCGTTTCCACTGCCGCTCATCGCAATCACTTTTCCCAAGCCGTATTCCGGATGCATCACGCGTATGCCGACTTTGAAGTCCGCAAGATCCGTTCTGCGAATGGGCTTGGAATTGCGTTTGGATTTGGACGGCGCGTTCGGTTCCGTCATAGATTCTTGTGACATGTCACTGTCTTCGAATGGTACCGACTGACTTTCCAGCATATCGGCTGCGGTGATCAATGAAGCGGATGGCACTTGTGACACATCGCTGTCATCGGACACGTCTATCATGTCCGTGTCCCAATCGTCGTCAGCGGCATCAAAGTGGTCGTCAAATTCGTCCGCGGAATCATCCCAGCTGGCGTATCCGCCGCGGACTTGCATGCCCGTAAAGGAAGTCGAGTAAGAATCTACCTGCATCTCGTCTCGAGGCAACTCCATTAGAAACATGCTGGGGACTTTATTCGAAATGCTGCCTCGAAACGAACGCGACTTGGCATAACTCAGCTGCAGATCTTGTTCGGCGCGAGTAATCCCTACAAACAACAGACGTCGTTCTTCTTCTAATTGCGAATCGTCTTGCAGACTTCGTTCGTGCGGAAGCAAACCTTGTTCCATGGCGATGATGAACACCGAAGGAAATTCGAGCCCCTTAGCGGCATGCAGCGTCATCAGCGTCACTCGGTCCGATTCTTCTTCCCACTGGTCGACATCATTGACCAGCGATGTTTCTTCCAGAAAGCCTTCCAAGCTGCCAATGCCCGGATTCTGTTCGTCGTATTCTCGCGCGGCCGTTAGCAGTTCTTCAATATTGGCCAAGCGTTCTTCGTCAGTAGGATCCGAACTTTGTAGTAACATTTCTTGATATCCCGATTCGGAAACCACATGACCAATGATTTCTTCGACGGGACGCGTAGCAAGTTCGCTCAAACGATCCATCAGCGAAACGAATTTGGCAATACGCACCGCTGCCGTCTTCAGTTTGGGATTCAAGCCGCAGGTTCGCGCCGCGTCCATCAAGCTGGTGCCACTTTCATCTGCGAATTGATTCAATCGTTTCAGAGAGACTTGGCCAATACTGCGAGCCGGCACGTTGACGATGCGATTGAAGGCCACGTCGTTACGAGAATTATTGATCAAGTGCAGATACGCAAAGATGTCTTTGATTTCTTTTCGCTGATAAAATTCAACGCCGTTGATCATTTGAAACGGCACCTGAGCCTCTCGAAGAGCGTGCTCTAGTGAACGAGACAACGCATTGGTTCGATACAAAATGGCGAAGTCGCGGTACCTTCGTTCGGCGCGAGCGACACTGGAGGCAATGCGATCCACAATGTCATTGGCCTCTTCTTTTTGCGAAGGATAGACGGCCAAACGCACGGCCGGTCCTTCCGCGTTTTCCGTCGTCAACGACTTCTTCACGCGTCGGCGGTTGTTGGCAATCAACGCGTCGGCAATGCGAAGAATACTAGGTGTGCTGCGATAGTTGCTTTCCAGCTTGACAATGGCCGCGTCGGGATAGTGCCGCTGAAACTCCAAAATGTTGCCAATATCCGCGCCTCGCCAACCGTAAATCGATTGATCAGGATCACCGGTGACCGCCAAGTTGGGATGATCCAACGAGAGGCCTCGGACAATGGCGTACTGCGCCATGTTGGTGTCTTGATATTCATCCACCATGATGTAGCGAAAGCGTTCGTCCAAAGTGGAGCGTAGTTCCGGTGATCGTTTCAGTAGCAGCGCCACGTGCATTAACAGATCATCAAAGTCCACCGCGTTGGCTTCCAACAACCGACGTTGATACGCCGGATAGACTTTTTCCATGATTCGGCCCATGGCGCTGCCGCGAGGCGCCTGATATTCTTCGGGCGAAATCAGATTCGTTTTGGTGTGGCTGATGGACCAGGCAATCGCTTCCGGTTTGGTATGCGTCAGATCAATGTCGGTTCGCTCTAATGCCTGTCGCAACGCGGCCTTGCTGTCCGAAG
>JAGQOZ010000394.1 GCA_020426955.1 Planctomycetales bacterium | reverse complement strand
AGAATTCCCTTCGATCGAGAAACGACTTTGGTTGAGTTGGAAATGCTTCATATTGGGAAAACTAGGAGTACTCATCTATGACCAGATTTGCGTTCGTTGTTGTTGCCACTGTTGTGCTTTGTGCGGACATGGGCACAGCGGCGTTGGTAGGAACAGGAACTGTAAATGGAGTTTTTCAGGAAACAGGCGACTCGCTGGACCAGAATGCATATTGGCTGACGCAGGCAAGAGTGGACATTGGCGCGCCGTTTTCTGGGCCAGCAACAAGCGGAAGTGGGACGGACCAATTTAGTTGGGGCGTTAGATACGCTCCGGACGAACACGCCTATTACTTAGACGGCATCGGTTTTGTCTCTCAGCAGACATACTTCCAGCATCCTGATTACTTGACCATTGGACATCAACGTCTCGTTCCTTCTACTAACTTGTTGCAGTTTTCCGGTGCCGACTTTACCAACCAAGTAAAAGGCGAAATCTTTGTATTGGGCACTCTGTATTTTGAAAACGGTGTGTCGTCGACATCTACGGCAGCGGACTCTGTAGCACTGAATATTTCCACTTTGTCTTACGACGAGGATTTTTCTAACTCGATCGCGCTGACTGTCCAGATAATCTCAACACCCAACGTGGACGGGGATGAAGTCGCATCAGCAGATTCGATCCTTTTTCCCGATTATCCCGAATACGGCGTGTTCAGTGTGTATGAAGGCAAGGCGACTACGGTGGAGTTGCTAGGCGAATTTAATTCGTTGGATTTTCGCGGTCTTGGGGCGGTGGCAGATCCGTCATCTGGTTTTGTTTCGGCTGTGCCGGAACCGCGAGCGTGGATGCTGTTAGGAGTGGTGGCGTTTGTCTTCGCTGTTCCTCGCGTTGTGAAGAGATTGTTTCTGAAGCAGAGTTTCGCACCAACATCGCGTCGTACGCGGAGTTAGCCAATTGACGAGGGTACGCTCTTAGCCAACTTTCGCAATGTGCCCTGCTTAGATTTTTTCTTATTCAATAAAATTAGGAGATGTGTCATGAAATGGTTTGCGGGTAAAGTTCGAGAAAAAAGGAATTCTGTACGTCCACGAAGACGACGAAGTGGATCGCCAGTCGCTGGCTTTCGTCGACTGACGACAGAGAATCTAGAACGTCGTGAATTGTTAACCGGGAATACCATTTCCGACAGCGGCGGGTTTGAGGGAAGCCAGAAGACGTTGGAATTAGAGACCAATGGTGGTGGCATCCTAGAATATAGGTATGAACACTACACCATTCCAGACAATTTCATCATTCGCTACGAAGGCAAGAATCTCTTTGAAACTGGATTCGTAGGAGGAAGAAAGTCAGGCAAAATCCAGATTCCAGAGGGGCAATCAAAGCAGATTGAAGTCATTGTCGCGACCAACAATCAAGGAACAGCTTGGAACTATACCGTTTCCGCCGATACGTGCGGGGACACAGGAGATTTCATCCTGGAACTAGCAAACGGTGAATTTGAAGCTCAAACGGCAGCAGACGGAAGCGTCAAGTGTGTTGGCACGGGAACCGTCTTCGTCGGTCGCTCCGATGGCATTTCGCGTATGCTGCGAGTGGACAATGCGAATGCGGAATACGATAAGAGCGGGTTCAAGATTAGTGGTACGGTCCATTCGGAAATTGGTGTGGGTCCGGTTTTGAATTCACCGTTGTTTACCGGGAGCTTCGAAGTACCGTTCACGTCTGGCACGTCTTCATCATTCTCAGAAACTGGTGGCGGAAACTCAGAGTTTGAATTGGCTGGCCAGGACGTGGACTTCAGCAGTATTACGATCACGAATAATTCGCTTGCACTGACGCCACACTTCAAGACGCCGACAAGCCTTGGATTGGGCGATGCGCTGTTTAGTGGACCGGACGGACTGGTGATTACGCAAAATGACGTAATGCTAAGCCCAAGCTTTAAAGCGTCGTTGCCCGATTTCAAGAATATAGACTTGTTTGGATTTGTCTCCGTCAAAGAATTATCGGATTTGGGTTTTGAATACAAGGGAAATGAAGACACGCTGAGGCTCCAGGGAAAACTAATAATTGACGTACTGCCCAGTGATAGCCGCGGCGAATTAACGTTGGATTTGAGTGGAAACAATTTCATTCAAATCAAAGGGACCGAAGTAGATGTAAAGGGCGAGTTCACTGCGCAGACGGGAATTGGTTTTGGTAAGACGGATTGGGGACTTGATGAACTAAAACTGGCCGTCGATACCATCGCTAAGGATATTTCTGGTTCAGCGAAGTTCGAGCTTGGAAAGTTGGCTAAAGGCCTGCCAGCACGTGAAGCGGTTATAGGTGCTGGATTCAAGTACTCGCCGGTAGAACTTAATTCACTTAGTGTTGGCGTCGACAATTTGAATTGGCCCGTAGCATTTTGGCCCCAAGCATTTTGGCAAGGGTTTGATGCATCAATTAACAATATCGCTTCGTCCGACCTTGACGAGCTCGATTTTAGCGGGAAAGTCAAGGCTACCTTAGGGCCCCTTGTGTCTGTTCCCGGATTAGGGTCTATCGCACTGATCTCCGCGGACGTTGGCGGTTCGATTAGCAGCGAAAGATGGGAAGGGACTGGCAGCGTTAACATTCTTCATCCCAATGTGATCAACGCAAGTGGAACATTAACGGCTGACTGGTCAAAACACTTGGTTGGCGCGACAGCACAATTCGACATCTTGGCTGGTTTTATTAAAACGTCAGATTCCTTGAAAGTATCGACGTCAAACTACAGTTTCAACATGGGCGGAAGTGCCGCGGTATCAATACCAACATTTGTTCCGCTCATCGGTGGTGCTCAATTATCGTCGGCCAACTACTTGGTTGATGTCGCGGGGGCAAGTACTGATTTTGCTGCGGCATGGACGACGTTTAACATACAGAAGCTCGGGATCGAGCTGAACTTTGTCGCTGGTGCGAAATGCGAGTTACGGACGGCAGATTGCGAGTTCATCGGTTCGAAAAACATTCCGCCGACCGGTAGCTACGAAATCGAGCCAAACACGCCCTGGGTCATTCTAGCGGCAGATTGGGAGACTTCGACTTCCGGTGGTGTTGCGGTCACAATCGAGAAACCTGATGGAACTGTGTTGGCAGAGAGTGACTTCGCCGCGAATAACATTGTGGTTCTGGACGAGTTGTCGGATGGTAATACTCGAGCGGTTCTAGTGGCCAATCCCGAGCCAGGGATATGGGATATCTTGCTTGATGACGAATCGGGCCTCGGAACTGTTAATTACTCAGCATTTTCTGAATCGATTGCACCAACAATCGCTGTTACTTCGGTTCAACGTGGCCAAAATGATAGCGTTCAAATTACCTATGATGCGTTTGACGCAGATTCGGATGCAGACATTGTCTTCTTCTACGACGACGACAATTCCGGATTCGACGGTATTCGAATTAGTGGCGAGCAGCTTGAGCAGGATGGAGCCGGTGTCTTTCAGTGGGACACGACCGGCGTACCGATCGATGATTACCACGTCTATGCCATGATTTTTGATGGCGATAATCCGCCAATGTATAGCTATGCTCCTCAGTCAGTGACCGTGGACGAATCTGCCAACTTGTTGATTTCCTCGATTCTTGCGCCGACTTCGATCGATTCGTCAGAGTCGCCAACTTATCAGTTCCGCGTTGCAAATCTTGGGGCTAGTGCCGCTGAGAATGTAATCGTGGAATTGGATTTGCCGACGGGGCGCAATATTGAATCTGTTTCGGGTACAGTGTTGAACGTTGATGGCAATGTCGTATCGATTAGTCTGGGAACGATTGACGCCGGCAATAGTTCCGATCTAGAGGTGCAGCTGAGTAGTAGTGGCAGCGATACTTCATTGCAATTGGCCGCTCGTGCGTACGCCGACACTTTCGATCCAATATATGACAACAATACGGAGATAGTGAGTACCGTTGTTAGGCAACCGGCTTTTGCCGTTCCCGATCTAGCTGTAAGTGTCGTGGCAAGCAACGTGGACATTAGTGCTGGCGAGTCATTTAGCTATGATGTCATTGTGGCCAACAACGGGACCGCCGTGGCAACTAATGTTTTGTTGCAGGAGTTTCTGCCTGAACAGGTTTCCTATCAATCAAGCTCTTCGACTAATGGCGATGTGACATTTCACGCCGGAACGCACCGTGTTGACGTGTCGTTTGCGTCGATCGCTCCGGGGCACGTTGAAGTGGTAACCTTTACGGTCCGCGCTTTTGCGGCTGGAGACTTGCTTAGTTCATCGTGGGTTACCAGTGACCAAGTCGACTTGATCATTCGAGATAACCAACTTGCTTTTGTTCATGGAGTCAATTCCACTGTTCCGCAAGCAGCCGATCTGGAAATTTCCGTTACGGCTAGTACGCTTGTACCGCAGGTAGGCGATGGAGTGACTTTCGAAGTTGTGCTGAGTAACGAGGGTCCGGGGATTGCCAGTGGAGTGAAGATTAAGTCCAATTTTCCTTCGCAGTTAAGTGTCGTTAGTTCCCAGGCCGAACAGGGAACGTTTGACGCGACGACGGGAATTTGGGATGTAGGCAATATTCGCGATAATCTTAGCCGTCGGTTAGTTATTCGCACCGAAGTCGTCGGAGTTGGATTGTTTGGTAGTTCGTTCGAAATCATTTCTGTCAACGAGTCCGATCCAGATTCGATTCCAGACAATGGAGTTGCTAGTGAGGATGATCAGGCGAATGTTGATTTCAATGTTTACACGATCGACGCGGGTGGACCTTATATTGGTCGCGTAGGCGAACAGATACGGTTCGATGCGTCGAATTCGGTAGATCCAGAGGCGCCCATCCTGTTTTACGAATGGGATTGGAATAACGACGGAATTTACGATTCATTCTCCGTGGACCCGATTGCTTACCACACTTTCAATCGTCCGGCAATGAGTACGGTTGGGTTGCGCACAACCAATATGCGAGGTGGGCGACGATACGATTGGGCGGACCTGATGGTGTACGTGCCGCGGGAAGACAATGACATTGTCGGTTCGCCTTTGGCTGAGCTGCGTGGTCCGTACACGGGTGTTGTCGGAGAAGCGTTGACCGTTCAGGCTGTACCATCGCCGGAGATTGTGCAATATGAATGGGATTGGAATGATGACGGCGTTTATGACAATGTGACACACGTACCAACTGCAAGTCATGTCTATTCCAGCGAATACCTCGGTGTTGTTCGCCTGCGAACCACGGACGGAAATGGCTCGACCTACGTGGATACGGCCGATGTCACTGTTTCGAACCCAAGGCCTGCGACGCCGCAATTATCAAATTCTGTAGTGGCAACAATCCAATCTCGGTCCGTTGGCTTCCACGGCACCGCAATGACCTTTGACGGATCCGCTTCGTTCTCGTCGAATGCAGCAATTGCCTTGTACGAATGGGATTGGGACGGTGATGGTGACTTTGACACCGCGTCCACTGATTCCGTTGTCGATCATGTCTTCGCCAATGGGTTCCTGGGAACAATTGCACTTCGAGTGACAGACGCCAACGGATTAGCGAATATCACGTATAAAGACGTCACAATCTTCTAAATTCTCGTTCGTGAGCCAGTGAACGGCGCCGCGGCGGCGAGCAATCGGAAGCTCGTCGCCGAATTTTCATTAGCGCGTCGCTGGAAAGAATCTTCTCGCTAATTTGTCTTGTTCTGATATCAAGTTGTTCCATTCTTGGTCGTAATTAGTTGCGGCCGCTCGGAAACAATCGAAATTGTCCAATGACGCGTCGCCGAGTCGAATCACTATGCCGTTTCTGTTATCCTGCCACGTGTAGATGAATGACGTTGGGAAACGAGGCGAAGATGGTATGTTGGATTGAATGGCAAACGATCTTGCGAATCGGAGTGAT
>JAGQOZ010000393.1 GCA_020426955.1 Planctomycetales bacterium | reverse complement strand
TTGTTCAAGATACGCTGTCGTTTTTGACTAACCGAGCCAACTATGTGCTGGGCGAAATCTCTGGCCAACTGAATGTCTTTGAAAATCTGCCCGATCAAAACGGCTATCCGCGGACAACCGATGGCTCTTTTGTACTGACCGCGAACGCGCCGCTCGCACAGACTCGTTCCGTGCAAGTCAATGGCCTGGAAACGAACCTAGTAGGATCCACCTATCAATTTATTCAAGGCGACGCTGGATTCGAAAGCCAAACATTGCTGTCCAGTGGGACGATTTGGCGTTACAAGGACGATGGTTCGAACCAAGGAACCGCTTGGCGAAGTCCCACGTTTAACGATCAATCTTGGGCGTCTGGCCCTTCGCAATTAGGCTACGGCGATGGTGACGAAGCGACTCGAGTCAGCAATGGCGGTGGCGTGACTGACGCTCAAACCACTTATTTCCGCACGACATTCGACATCGACGACCCGACCAAGGTCTCGGGCATGACCATCAACATGGTCTACGACGACGGTGCGGCGGTTTATATCAACGGAGTGGAAGCGGTCCGAGTTAACTTGGATGCAAACGCCGCGTTTGACGACTATTCGCAGGACACTCGATCTAATTCGCAAGAAAACAATTTTGTCGCGTTCACGCCTTCCACCGCGGCGCTGAATTCGTTGGTGGCCGGCGATAATGTGATTGCTGTCGAGATTCATCAGTCGGATCCTGCCAGTAGCGACATTTCATTTGATATGGAGCTGGTCGCTCAAGTCCAAGCAGAAACCAACGGCAACGCTGACGATCATCTGTTGTCACCCGGTTTGAATCGTTTGACCGTGCAGGCATTTGACCAAGCCGATGGGCAGGGCAACGTTGTCGCTGCCGAAACACTGGATGTCTGGTTTGATGATGGCAGCGTCACAAGTGTCAGCAGTGACATTACGGCCAATACGGTTTGGAAAGCGGCCGACGGGCCGTTTGTGGTGAATGGCGACGTCACCGTGGCGGCAAATGCGTCACTTACCATCGAACCGGGAACGTCAGTCTTCTTCAATCCGGGAGCACGTTTGACCATCAACGGTCGAATTGTCGCTATTGGCGAAGCCAACAAACTGATTCGCTTTGCCGCGGTGCCTTCGTCCAACGGTGCCGCTTGGGGTGGCTTGCAGTTCCGCAGTTCGATGGTGGACAACCAGATTCAATACGCCATTTTGGAGCATGGCGTCACTTCGGACGGGATGATTGGATTGGAAAATTCGCGGTTGACGTTGGATCACGTGACGTTGGACAAAACGGATCGGCGGCGTATTCGATCGATTGATTCGTCGCTGGTGGTTCGCAATTCCACGTTCACCACCATTTTCGAACCTGGCCAAGCACCGACGTCGGACAATCAGAGCGAACATATTTGGGGTCGAGGCATCCCGGCGGGTGGCGAATGGATTCTGGAGAATAACTACTTCGGTCATATCACCGGCCACAATGACAGCGTCGACTTTGATGCGCCCAGTTTGCCGAATCCGATTCCGATTATTCGCAACAATGAATTCGCGGGCGGTGGCGACGACGCGCTGGACATGACCGGCGACGTCTTTATCGAAGGCAATCGTTTTCACAATTTCATCAAGGATCAGTTCAACACCGACCCTGGCGAATCAAATACTATTTCTGCTTCAACCGGCACTTTTTGGGTGTATGGCAACGTCTTTGACAATGTGCAGCACGCGTCGTTGGTGAAGGAAACGGCGTTTATGTACTTCATCAATAACACGGTGGCTTCGTCATCGCATTCACCGCTGTATTTCGACTTGCCGGGACAGACATCCGGACCGGGACGAGGTGCGTTGGTGGAAGGGAGCATCTTCAATGTTAGCGTGCCAACGTTTGATTACGTGTTGCCCAGCACCGATTTGACGGTTCGCTATTCGTACTTGCCCACGATGGATCAAAGCGACGTTGTCGGCGTTGGAAATTTGTTCGGCGATCCACATGTTGGTGGCGCAAGCGAAGATTTTCAACTGAGAACCGGATCGCTGGCGCACCAAGCGGGTGCCAATCGTCGAGACATGGGAGCGACGAGTGGTGTTGGCGTGGCGTTGTCCGGCGTTCCCGCCGGCACAACTTCCAGTCGATCCGCTACGTTGACTGTTTCCGGAACGGGCTACAGTCAATATCGATATCGCTTGAACGGCGGCACACTGTCTACCGCTCGGAACATTACCACGCCGATCACGCTTTCCAACTTGGCGAACGGTTTGCAGGAAGTGGAAGTGATTGGTTTGCACGAAGCGACCGGAATCTGGCAATCGGAAGCCATGGCGAACTCGTATTCCTGGACGGTGAATGCGGCCAACGGACCTACGATTCGTATTAACGAAGTGCTGGCCAGTAACAAAAATACGCTGGACGTGTTGGGCGAAACTCCGGATGCCATCGAATTGGTGAATTACGGCACTTCGCCACTGAATCTGGAAGGCTGGCGACTGACCGACGATTTGAATGATCGTGATAAGTTCGTGTTTTCATCTCAAGTGGTGCAGCCAGGCAGATTAGTGGTCGTCTTTGGCCGCAATGATTCGGGGCTGGGAATGATCGCCGATTTTCAATTAAACGAAAAAGGCGATTCGGTTTATCTGATTCAACCCAATGGCACGATTGCGGATTCGGTCACGTTTGGTTTGCAGATTCCCGACTTGTCCATTGGACGGTTCGGACCAGACGCTACATGGCAATTGAATCAACCGACATTAGGGCAAGCCAATCGAGCTCAACCGGTGGGCGACGGTTCGCAATTGGTCATCAACGAATGGTATGCCAGTGGTGATGTACGAGTGGCTCAAGACTTTATCGAACTGCACAATGCAGATGTTTATCCGGTTGACTTGAGCGGGTATGCACTGTCCGACGCGCCGTTTGAAGTTCCCGACATGTCACCCATTGCGTCGCTCAGCTTCATTGCCGGTGACGGCTATCAAACGTTTATTGCCGATGGAGATCCGGAAGATGGCCATGATCACGTCGCGTTTCGTTTGTCTCCAGTGCAAGAAAAGTTGGGGCTGATTGCTCCGGACGGTTCGCTACAAGACTTTGTCATGTCCTTCCCGCAAACGTCGGAAGTTTCGTATGGTCGTCAGCCGGACGCCGCAGCGGGTTACGGGTTTCTGCCTTTTCCAACGCCTGGAGCGTCCAATGGTCGAGAAGCCGATTTGAATTCGTTCGGCTTTGGATTTGCCGATAATTGGCGTTATGAAGCTTCCGGCACCGATCTGGGAACTTCGTGGCGAACGCTCAGCTACGACGATTCGAATTGGCCGTCGGGACCTGGTTTGTTAGGCCAAGAACTGGAACAACTGCCGGAAACGCTGCGCACCAGTTTTGCACTGAACGGTTCGCTCACGTTCTATTTCCGCAAGTCGATCAACTTGACGGACGAAGTGAATTTTGATTCGCTGTCGACGCAGATCAGCACCATCGTGGATGACGGGTTTGTGGTTTATGTGAACGGACAAGAAGTGGTGCGACAAGGCATGCCGAACGGGAACATCACGTTCACAACAACGGCCGATCGAAACATCAACGAAGCCGGATTGGAAGGCCCGTTTGAAGTCCCCAGCAGTCTGTGGCAGTTGGGCAAGAACGTCATTGCCGTTGAAGTTCATCAACAGTCAAGCCAAAGCGGCGACATGGTCTTCGGACTGGCGTTGGATGGCAGTTGGACCACCGAACAAGAAGCAGCGGAACTAGATTTATTGGATTCGCTTCGCATTGTGGAAGTCATGTACAACCCGGCTGGCGATTCGAATTTAGAATTCATCGAAGTCCAAAATGTCGGTGATGTTGCCTTACCGCTGAAGGGCGTGCGACTGGGATCGGGTGTCGAATTTACGTTCCCGAATATAAGGCTGGGCGCTGGGCAACGAGCGGTCATTGCTAACAATGTCGACGCGTTTTTGCAGCACTACGGGCCGAATCGCAATCTGATTGGGCAGTATTCGGGCGATCTGAGCGACGGTGGTGAAGAGCTTTCGCTGTTGATGCCCGCTCCGTACGAAACGGCTATCCTGCGTTTCGACTATGCTGATAATTGGCAACCAACCACGGATGGCGCGGGCCGTTCGCTGCAAGTGGTTGACGCCACGGTGCCGTTTACTTCGTGGGCCAATTCATCCACTTGGACAGCCAGTCCCACGGACGGTGGTTCGCCCGGAACGGACAACGGCGTCACGCCTAGCAATGCCAGAATTGTCATCAATGAAGTGCTGACGCATACCGATTTACCGCTGATGGATGCCATTGAATTGCACAATCCCACCAATGCGTCTATCAACATCGGCGGTTGGTATTTGAGCGATTCCGCTGGCAGTCCCAATAAGTTCCAAATTCCGGCCAACACGATTGTTCCGGCCGGAGGCTACGTGGTCTTTGACGAAAGTGATTTCAATGTCAGTGGCGGAGTTGATGCTCAGGACTTTGCACTCAGCAGTTCCACGGGCGAACGAATCTGGCTGTGGTCGAATTCGACGCTAGGTGCCCGCCAAGTGGTAGATTCGGTTGCGTTTGGAGCGGCCAAGAATGGCGAATCGTTCGGTCGTTACCCCAACGCCACTGGTTCGCTGTATCCGATGCTGCAACGCACGCTAGGGGCCGCCAACAGTGGTCCTCGAGTTGGTCCGGTTGTGATCAGTGAGATCCATTATCATCCGGCTGATCCCAGTCCGTTGGCTTTGGCGATTGATCCGACGATCACGGATGACGACTTAGAGTTTATTGAAATCCATAATCCAACCGGACAAACAGTCGATTTGACGCAATGGCGAATTCGGCAGGGTGTTGATTTTGATTTTCCGGACGGTGCCACACTAGGTGCTGGCCAAACGTTGTTGGTAGTGTCGTTCAACCCCGCTGCGCCGAATAACGCCACCAAGTTGCTGGCGTTCCGTTCGCATTATGACTTGTTGCCATCGGTGCGAATTCTAGGTGGATACGCTGGCAAGTTAGACAACGGCGGTGAATCGATTCAACTGCAGCGTCCCGACGAACCTCCGGCCGAAAATCCGTTCTTGATTCCTCGTCTGCTGGAAGATCAAGTCACGTACGACGACGCCAACGGATGGCCGACGGCAGCGGACGGTGATGGAGCTAGTTTGCAGCGAATTGCGGTGAATGCATTTGGTAGTGCAGCCAGTAGTTGGCGAGCGGCCGATCCGACGCCGGGCCGCATCAGCGGCGGTTCCGTTCCGGGAGATGTTAACGGCGATGGCGTGGTGAACGCCGCCGATATCGATCGATTGTGTTTGGCAATTCGCAATGCGGAAAGGTCATTCGACTTAACGGGCGACGGTCAAATCAATTTAGCGGATCAACAGTACTTGGTCTCGTCTATTCTGGGCACGACACCGGGCGACGCCAATTTGGATGGCATTTTCAATTCGGCCGATTTCGTTGCGGTCTTTACCGCTGGCCAGTATGAGGATTCGCAGCCGCGAAATTCCGGTTGGGCTCAAGGGGATTGGAATTGTGACGGCGATTTTACGACCGCCGACTTGGTGTACGCCTTCCAGAGCGGTTCTTACAGTAACGCGGCTGAACCAGATCCGTTAGCCACGGAAGGTGTTGACTTGCGATTGGCCGCGGCTGTTCTGGCGTCCGAAGTAGCGACGGATCGTGCTTGGAAACCGCTAACGACCGTGGATGGACCAGCGAATTCGCCGGCGACATTGGCCGATTTGGTTTTTGCCGGCACCAAACGCTGGCTGGCATAATTGGTCTTGTTCAAGGTTCGTAGTCTCGGACCAGGGTTCGTAGTCCCGGCTTTAGCCGGAATCCAGTCTTGGCAATTCTTGCCAGAACAACACGATGTTTCCGCCTAAAGG
>JAGQOZ010000392.1 GCA_020426955.1 Planctomycetales bacterium | reverse complement strand
TTGACGCACGTGCCCAGAAAATCGTTCAACTCGATCTGCCAGACTCTTATCTCCGCCGCCTTTTCCATCGCGTCCAGCGCCACGATCGCCGGAGTCCAGCCCGTGGTTTCCAAGACGCCAAACGACGTCGATTCGGTGATTTCAGCGGGAACGCTCATGTTGGTATTCAGTCCACGTCAAAAACTATGTCGGCCAAAATCGCCGCTGCCTAAATGGACAGCGCCACACTGACGCTTTCCGCCAGCGTAAGTCGTCTAGCTAATCATAGCAGATAGATTACACATCTGGACGCAGTTCGTTGCTGGAAACAGCGGCTTCAAAGACCGCCGACATGGACCGTCAAGTAAGCCCATTCGGTGGAATCACAAGAGCTTGCTGATCTTTCGCCCGGTAACACTCAGCGGAATCTGTGCCAACTGCGTTCGCGTGACCCATTGCAATTCGGCCGATCTGTTAATTCGTCCCGAAATCCCTGCGGCCAGTACGCAACGCAGAGTAATTCGATATTTGGTGACGCCATGACGAATGGTTGTCAGTGCTTGGAACGAACCGGCGTCGAGATTTGTCAATGCGAAAATCTGCTTTTGCAATTCAATATCCGAAACGGCATCGCTTTCTACCGGAAAGCGAATGAAGTCCCACAGACCGGCCCACCTTTCGTTAGGCTGGCAGCGACGCAGCAGGAACTTGCTGTTACGTTGGACCACGACGGCTACTTCGTGCACATCGTGATACACCGTTTTTTGCGGAGCCAGCGGAATGCGGCCCTGCAAGCCTTGCTGACAAGTGGGACACAAATCCTTTAATGGACACACTAGGCATCGAGGCGTCTTCGGCGTGCAGACCAAACTGCCCAGCTCCATCAACGCTTGATTGAATTCGCCAACTCGCTTGGTAGGCAAGATTGCTTCGGCAAATTCCCACAACAAGTCTTGCCCGGCTTTAGAACGAGGATCATCGGGCAGCGCGGTCAAGCGAGCGTTCAGGCGAATGGTGTTCGCTTCTAGGATGGGCAGGCGTTGATCTTGAGAAATGGAAAGAATCGCTCCTGCGGTGTAGCGACCAATGCCGGGCAACGCCAATACCGCATCAAAGTCGGTTGGAAAGACGCCTTCATGCTGGTCAACAATCACCCG
Organism: Planctomycetales bacterium; assembly: GCA_020426955.1. Taxonomy (GTDB): domain Bacteria; phylum Planctomycetota; class Planctomycetia; order Pirellulales; family Pirellulaceae; genus JAGQOZ01. Next base: position 4,737 of record JAGQOZ010000392.1, on the reverse strand, counting down.
AGCGGCCAGGTGCATTTGTCGAGCTCGCCGATAATAGCCCAGTCCTTCCCATAGCCGTAAAACTTCTTGTTCGTCTGCTACTGCCAAGTCCTGGACCGTGGGGAACCGTTGCATGAACCGCAAGAAGTAGGCGCGAACCGTTTGCACTTGCGTCTGCTGCAACATGATTTCGCTGACCCAGATACGATACGGATCGGTTGATTCTCGCCATGGCAGCGAACGACGGTGATCGGCATACCACGTCCGCAATCGGCGTCGCAACTGTTGTCGCCAGGAAGCACTGTGCCAATCCAACGGAGTCGAACCTTCTAGCACGAACTGGGCGGGCAGCCACGTTCCGATTCGGTCAAGTGTTGCTTCTCGATGTCGCGAATTTTGTCGACTCGTCGGGCGTGACGGCCCCCTTCGAATTCGGTGGTCAGCCAAACTTCAATCATGCGATCAATCGGGCGTTCGCCCAGCATATCTGCGGAAAGACACAAGATGTTGACGTCGTTATGTCGGCGACACATTTCGGCAGTCAATTCGTCGGGACACGTGATCGCGCGGACGCCCGGAAACTTGTTGGCGGTGATGGCCATGCCAATTCCGGTTCCACAAATCAGAATGCCTCGATCAATGTCGCCACAGGAAACCTTATGGGCCACTACGGCGCCAAAGTCTGTGTAGTCCACGCTTTCGGCACTACTGGTTCCCACGTCTTCTACGTCGTGTCCCAATTCTTGTAACAAAGGAATCAGCTTTGACTTTAAATGAAAGCCTCGATGGTCACTTCCGACAGCAATCTTCATAGCGAATCCTTTATGCGAATTCTTGACACAATGGTGTTGTTTTCAAGTTGTCTAGCGGTTGCCTCTGAGCAACCGTGGTTGGAATGTACGAGTTTAAACCTACGTGGCAAATCTAACTAATGCGGAACACTTTGTACAAGCGATTCGATCTCGGGCAGACGGTGCTGAATGGCGGCGTCAATCTGGTCCGCACAAACTCGGTAAAGATCATACGGCCCGCCAATGGGATCAGAAACATCGCTCCCGTCGGGGCATAGCACATGGGTGCGTTCGGCCGCATCCGGCCAATGCGTCACAATTGCTTGCCGATGTAATCGGGTCATGGTCAGCAATAGGTCGGCTTGACGCACTAGGCGTTCGCTGACTGGCTGAGTCACATGGCCATTGAGATCCAGTTTTCGATCTTCCATTACTTTCTTGGCCTCCGGGGTTGCTCGGCCGCCCGCGCCTGTCGAAATACCGGCCGACATCACTTTGACTCCGCGATCTTCCAATTGTTCGATCGAACAGCCCAAAGCTTCGGAAATTCGCTGTTTGGCCAGCATTTCTGCCATCGGACTGCGGCACGTGTTTCCCGTACAGACGAAGACTATGGCTACACTCGCCAAACGCCGTAGCGTCGCTTCGGAAACGACTCCTTCACGCAAGATCTCCAATTGTCCGTCCACCACTTGCACCACGGACGATGGTTGACCGAATTGACAACGTCCATCATCCAGCACCAGACCGATCTGATATTGATGCTGCTGTAGGACGTCTTCCGCAGTTACCGCCAAACGATCTGCAGGACCGTTGGCACTGGTTAGCAGTAGTGGTCCAGGCAAGAGTCGAAGGACCTCTAACACCAACCGATGCCCGGGAACTCGCAGACCAAGCGTACCGTTGGGCACGACCAACTGCTGAACTTGTTCTGGAAGTCTCCTCACCAGGCTATCCGCGTGCTGATCTGGCAGCACTAAGGTGACGGGGCCGGGCCAACAGCGTCGAGCCAACCGGCGGCTCAGCGGACAGGAATCCGGCACGTAGTCCAACGCGTCTTCGGCACTCTTGACGGCCAAGGCAAATGCCGACGCAGATTCCTTCTCTTTCAAGTCTGCCAGCTGCATTGCGGCTTCTTCGTTCAATGCACTCGCCGCCAAGCCATAAACCGTTTCTGTTGGAAAGGCCACAATGCCGCCTTCGGCCAGCGTCTGAACGGCGCGATGAATGACGTCACGAGCATCAGTCGCAGAGCCAACATGGATGATTCTCGGAGCCATGAAATTTTACTTGGAACGGGCCACTGGATTACAAGTGTCGTTCCCAGGTCTGGATCGGGACGACCAACGTTTTTTCATAAGACCTTAATTTAGAGGATGTTGCGCACTATGGTCAAGGCTCGAACCGCCAACGGTAGTAGCGACCGTTCCGCATGATTCGATTTGCTAGAGCACGTTCGAATCGAACCCAATCGACGAAACGATTTCACGGTCCGCCCGAAAAACCGCTAGAATGACCGTTTCCCGTTTCTTCACTTTGCCCTTTGCGTTTTTTGGTGGTTCAGGAATCTATGTTACGCCGTCATCCTCAGATCCTGCTTGCGGCCTTTGCAGCACTGGTCATTCTTGTGCCTCTGGGCTTTGCCATGATCCATCTGCACGCAACACCCGAACCTGGTGAAGTCCAGTTGGTTTGGGGAATGCAGGGCGTTCAAGACGGCATGTTTCAACGTCCGCGAGCCATGGCCATCGATTCGAACGGCGAAATCTACGTTGTCGACAAGACCGCTCGGATCCAGGTCTTTGACCGCAACGGCAAGTTTCAACGAGGCTGGCGGACGCCGGAATTTGCCAATGGTAAACCAACCGGTCTGACGTTTGACAGCCAAGGCAACTTGATGGTGGCCGATACACATTACTTTCGCATTCTGTTTTATTCACCCCAGGGTGAATGGTTGACGAACCGAACTTTGGGTGGCACCTTCGGCCGAAATCCGGGTGAATTTGGATTGGTGACAGACGCCGAGCAAGATTCGCAAGGCTTTCTCTACGTCAGCGAATATGGCGAATACGACCGCATCCAAAAATTCACGGCGGACGGGCAGTTTGTAATGGAATGGGGCGGGCATGGCAGCGAACCCGGCCAGTTTGCTCGTCCACAAAACCTGGCCATTGACGAACTCGATCAGATCTGGGTGGCCGACGCCTGTAACCATCGCATTCAAGTTTTTGACGCCAGCGGAGATGAAGTTCGTTTGGTCCAGATTTGGGGCAGCGAAGGCTCAGAACCCGGCCAGCTGAAATATCCTTACGATTTGATCTTGGAGCAGGACGACGACGGTTCGCCCATCATCTACATTTGCGAATTTGGCAACCATCGCGTGCAGAAATTGACTCGAGACGGAAAGTTTATCGCCAGTTGGGGCAGCGTGGGTCGGGGCGAAGGAGAACTGTTCAATCCGTGGTCGTTGATCAAGGACCCGCAAGGCGATTTGCATGTCTTGGACACGTATAATCATCGAGTGCAACGTGTGCGTTTGTAGTTTCAGCCAAGGGCCCATTGCGGCACAGACAGGAGTCACCGTCTGACTATGAGTTTCATTGAATCGCTGCTGCTGCCGTTCAACAAACCAGTTTACTTGCTGCTGCTGTTGTTGCTTCCGTTCCTGTGGATCTTCAGCTATCGCAGCCTCAGTGGGCTCGGGGGTCTGCGCCGCTGGCTGGCGTTGTCTCTGCGGTCACTGGTACTGATCCTGATTGTTTTGGCGCTGGCGGAAACGCAATTCTTGCGTCGCAACGACCGCATCACGGTGATCTACTTGTTGGACCAGTCTGAAAGTATTCCGCAAGCTCAGCGCGAAGCCATGATTGAATACGTCAAGGAAGCGGTGGCGGAACATCGAGATGCAGCGCGAGGTGATCGAGCGGCGTTGATTGCCTTCGGTCGGGAAGCGAATATTGAAATCCCGCCCATTGAAGCTGACCTTCCTATTGGCGGCCAACTGGAGACCGTCTTTGACCTTCGCAAAGATGCCACAAACTTGGCCGCTGCCATGAAGTTGGCACAAGCGACGTTTCCAGAAGATTCTTCCAGGCGAATTGTGATTGTCACCGACGGCAATGAAAACGTGGGTGACGCGCAGTCAATGGCCAGAAATTTGGCGCAAGACGGCGTGGGCGTTGACATTATTCCTATCGAATTGGGCGATCGGCCCGAAGTAGCGATTGAACGAGTGACCTTGCCGCAAGATATTCGCAAGGGACAAGCGTTTTCTGCTCGAGTCGTCGTGAACAATATTGCTCAGGCGGGAGGCACGGAATCGGGCCCCGTCCAAGGCAAGCTGCGGCTCAGCCGCCGAGTAGGACGGGATTCTCAGACGCTGGCTGAACAAGATGTCGAACTTCAGCCGAACAAGAACGTCTTTTCGTTTGAAGATCGGATCGAACGGCCTGACTTCTATGAATATGAGGCGGTGTTTGTGCCTGATTCGAGCGAAGATGATTTGATTTCGCAAAACAATCGAGCGACTTCCTATACACACGTCTTGGGCCAAGGTCACGTCTTGGTGATTGAAGATTCGGACAATCCCGGCAACTTCGATTATTTGGTCGGTCGCCTGCGAGAAATGAACATTCAGGTCACCGTGCAGAATAGTTCCGAACTGTTCACCAGCTTGGCCGAACTGCAACGGTATGATTCGGTCATCTTGGCCAACGTGCCCAGAAGCAGCGGCGACGAAACTGGTGTCAGCGGCTTCAGCGACGCGCAGATTGACATGCTGGTGGCCAATACGCAAGAAATGGGTTGCGGACTGGTCATGCTGGGCGGACCGCAAAGTTTCGGAGCGGGCGGCTGGACCAATACCAAGTTGGAAGAGGCCATGCCGGTTGACTTTCAGATTGACAACGCCAAAGTTGCTCCCGTCGGCGCGTTGGCCATGGTCATGCACGCGTCGGAAATGGCACAA
>JAGQOZ010000391.1 GCA_020426955.1 Planctomycetales bacterium | reverse complement strand
CGTGGATCCGGCGGGAGATTACAACGATCCAGCGAATTGGCAATCGAGCCAGTGGTACGGCGGAAATTTGGGACGCAGTCCATTGGCACCGACGGTGGTGGTAAATGAAATCCTCAGCCGCAGCGACGCGCCCGCCGTGGATCAACTGGAATTGTTCAATGCCTCGAATCAAGCCGTCGACGTTTCTGGTTGGTACGTCAGTGATAGCGGAGATTTTTCCAAGTTTCAGTTCCCCGCAGGAACGTCCATTCCCGCCGGCGGTTTCTTGGTATTGAATGAAACCGAATTGGGATTTGGATTCAAAGGAGACCAGGAAGATGACGCTTGGCTGGTACAGGCGTCGGCGGCAGGTCGTCCAACCTACTTTGCTGACTATGTGGCTTTTGCCGCAGGAACCGCAGGTGTATCCATCGGTCGCGTTCCCGATGGGACAGGCAGTTTTGTGTCATTGCCGAACACTTCGTTTGGCGCAGCGAATGGAACGGCCGGCCGGTTAGGCGACTTCGATGGCAATGGCGTCTTAGATGCGAATGACATCAACCTGTTGTGTGCGGCTGTGAACGGTGGTCAAACGGATTCTCGGTTCGACCTGAACGGTGATAGCGCCGTCAGCACAGATGACGTGACTTTTCTAGTGGAAGATGAATCCACTTTGAACACCACCGCGGGTGACGCCAACCTAGACGGCGTCTTCAATTCCAGTGATTTGGTGTTGATTTTCCAAGCGGGACAATATGAAGACGGCATTGCAAAGAATTCGGGCTGGGCAGAAGGTGACTGGAATTGCGATGGCGACTTCACCACTTTGGACCTGGTTGTGGCCTTTACCAACGGTTCTTATGCGGCGGCGGTACCTGAAACCAAAGCCAGCAGCCGCTGGGGTGGATCTTCGTTAAGCGACATCGCCATGGCCAAAGTGGTAGACGAATTCTTTGCGTCCGGGAAACGCCGATAACGGTTGTAACTAGTTAGCTGGACAACACCAGATTAACGCTGGTCGATCGGACGACGGAACGAGTTTGCGTGTTTCGCCGATGCCGCTGTTGGCTTGAAAGATGGCTGTTCAATTCGCCGCAACGGTCCAATTAGACTTCACGTCTCTTGAGCTTGGTTCGCCAAACGAGCAACAAGAGTAGTCCGAAAAGTGATGTTGGTTCGGGAACGGCGTTGGCCGGTAGGTCCTCGTAGTCTCCTCGTTGAAACGCCAATACCAAGTCAGCCGTAGTGAAATCGCCATCGCCATTCCAATCGCCAGCGGACCATGTGGAATTAGCGTCTTGGTCATCTTCGTATTGTCCGGCTTGGAAGACCATCACCAAATCGGAGCTGTCAAATTTGCCATCTAGATTCGAATCGCCAACAGTGGTCTGCTTCACAAATTCGACCCAGTACAGCAGGTCTTCACCATCCAGTACGGTGTTCATGTCTAAATCGAATTGCTCTTCAAACTCCATGCCTCGAATCGCCTGAACCAGCAATTCTATATCTTGTGAATCCAACTGGCCGTCCTGGTCAAAGTCTCCCAGATCGGCAGCTCCCACGTAATTCAACATCAGTTTGTTGTCTACGGTTTCCAATCGCAGATCAGCATGTTTGGCTAAGGGATACGATTCGTCCAAACTTTGTCGCAGTATGGCAATTCCAGTCGGATCGAAGTCGGCAAACGATGACGCTCGTAACACTTCCCAAGAATAAGTCGATTGCGGGTCGAAACTAGTTTGCCAGGCGTTACTATTCGTCAATTGAATCTCCAATTCCAACAAGCCGTGCTCATTGCCTCGATCAACTTGCCCCAAAACATCTATCATGTCATGCGATTCGACCGAATCCAATTCCCACTGCAGCATACCTTGGCGAAGTGACACATTACCTTGAATCGTCAATTGGCCTACGGCATCGCCCGGTGCGATGCTTCCACCATCCAGAACGACATTATTTTCCAAACGGCCTCCGCCGGTCAGTTGTTGCAGATCTGCTCCGACCTTGACGATGGCAGACTGGCCATGGCGAAGGAGTTGAAAAGACGTCTCGTCGGGAACCACCAATTGCTGTAGATCGAGCGTGATATTTTCGCCGCCTATCAAATCCCAACTGGCGTCCACAGCTGCGGCAATCAAACTACCGCTGACAATGCTGTGACTGGCACCGTAATCAAGATCAAATTCGTCCACTTGAAACGTAGCTGCCGGATAAACATGGACGTTTCCAGGCAAGTTCAACATGCCTCCTTCGGTCACTTGGAGCCGCGAATCCTGCATGAAGTGGACATCATATAAATCCATATCTGAACGCGCGACAGTGACGGTTTGAAACAAAGCCAGGCGACTCTCCACCACAGCCCGTTCGTCCCGCCATCGATTAGCCGACAAATTTGCTCCGTGAAGTTGGAAGCGCCCTTGGGTGAGACGAGCAACGCCGATTCGCAAATCGGCTTCGTCCATGAGAATAGTCTCCGAATCAGGACGAAACGCGTTGACATTTCCGACCGCCAGGCGACCGCTTTCAACGATCAAGTTGCCGCGAAACTGATCACCTCGTCCAGACAGTACCACCATCGCCGAGCCCGTATCGATCGTCAAGTTGCCATTGCCCGTGAGCGAACCGAGCAATTCCAAGTCAATGCGGCGACTCAAATCGGGATAGCCAAAATTGAAGCTTTCGATACGCGAATCCGACCGCACTTCCAGATTGGTCACGGACGTCGGATCACCGGAATTGCCGTGGTAGCCCCAGAGTCGGCCTCCGTCCAAGACCGTGTTGGCCTGGGAATTGGGGCTGATGGCCAAGATACCATTCGGCTTCACTACCACTTGCCCCGATCCCGTGGACCTCGGTCGGACGGCCACAACAACACCTTCGTTCACATGCACTGGCCCCGAAAACCCAGGCGAATCGTTCCACATATACAGTATCCCCGGCGTTGTTTTTTCCAGTGTGGCGTTGCCGGTGAGTCCCGCTCCTATGTTTCCCGCCATGGCCGTCACCTGTTGCGGTATGAAACTAGCAGTATCATTGGCGTGGATATTTCCACCGTCGCGAATAACAAGTTCTCCCAATTCACGCCGTCCGGCATTCAGACTCAAATCACCTCCGTTCAAATAAATATCAGTATGCTGCGGAAGACTTTCGGTTGTTTCAAACACCGCGTGCCCCAATCCGTTAACGGTGGTCGATCCCGAATAAGTGTTCTGGCCGGACAGGTAAGTGGTATCGCCCGTGATCACCAAACTGACCGGATGGGACGGATGGTCGACAATATTCGCGCCGACGTTGACACGTTGGTGTAGAAACAGTTCATCCACGCCGGATGTTAGTTCGCCGTTGACCAGGCTCACACCGTCGCCAATGATGCCTCCGCTATTGATTGTCAACCGGTGGTTACCTAGATCGATTGTTTCGCGACCGATAGCAATGAAGGAACCGACAGATGTATTGCGAGTTAACGTGTCGGCGTCGCGCCACCAAATGTGCTGACCGTTGGTGGCGCTGCTGAGCGACTTTTCAATTGACTTCACGCTTACCACTTCGTCGCCCTGCATGGTCACAAACGTATAACCTGACTGGGCCCATCCGCCAATGGTGCCGTTGACGATCGGCAGCGGGTTTTCGATAGAGAAACGATCAAATTCGATCGCACCGAAATCGACGGTCGCTCCGGTTTCTCGTTGCAATGACTGCAAGACAAAACGATCGTCGGCGTTTCTTGTCCACCATTGCGAGTGGCCTCGAATCAGCGAAACATCGCCTAGTCGTTCGGTGATGGATTCGCCGGTTGCAGGTGCGATGAGTTGAACAACACCGCCCGCAAGCTCTAACGGAATATCATCTGCCACTCGATCTCCATGACCGCCGGCTTGGTTGTCCAAGACTAACTTCGCCGATTGTCCGGCAATCGTAATCTTCGATGTTTGGGAAAGTCGGGCATCGCCCGTCAGGCGCAGCTCACCTTGCACATCGGTTGCGCCCGTGTAATTCACTTGCGCAGAAGCAATGGTCACTTTCCCACCAAGGATCCGCAGATCGCCCCCCAGCACCGGACCTTGCAGTTCCAGGTTCGTATTCCATCCAATGTCGCCCAGTGAACTTCCTTGTGCTCCCAAGTCAACGGTACCCTGGAGGACACTTCCCTGTTGGCCTGTCAGTGCGCCCTGACTGCCCAGACCGTGCGAATTGTTTAGCAGAATCGTTTCGTTGCTAACCACCTGTTCGTGAAAACGAATTCGTCCGGACGAGCCTTCGACAATTTCGGTGGTACCGAGCGAATTGCCGAGTCCGGTTGGCCCGAGCACGTTCAGTGTTCCTCGTTGAACAAAAATATCCTCGCCAAATGTTTCGCCCAGGTTTACGAATCGAGATCCCACGGCGTGGTCCACGCGGATCGGCTGATCGTAGACCAAATTCGCATCAATCAAGCTATTCTTGGGATCCAAATGCTGCAGAGTAATCCGAGCGGTTTCGTTGGAAGATAGTTGGCCTGTGCCTTCGAAGCGAAGATCGTCAACTTGGATGTCCGCATTGGCGTGCAACTTGCCACCATCAAGAAGCGAAATAGACTGCGTCAAGGTTTGCGAATGATTCACATTAAGCTGGGAACTAAAGAGGCTCAGATTGACGTTTGGCCCGATTTCACCTTCCACGTCGATAGGACTTCGCAATCCATACAAATTCAGCGTTCCCGATCCGTAAACACCTTCGCGAAATACCGTATTGCTTCGGGCGTCTCCTTCCACCGTGGCGATACCTCGGACTTGGACGGGAGCGTGGAACTGAATGTCATTGGTGTTGAGTTCCAGCAGCGAACCAGTCGCCAATGTCAGCGGCCCTTCGATGTTGGGTACTTGGACGAATAGTTGTCCTGCACTGCCGATATGGAACGGTTCGGCATTGCGCACATGCCGTTCTAAGCTGACGCCGCCATTCTCGACGTACGTTCCTTGCGCGGTATCTCCCAAAGCCGTGGCCTCGGTGATTTGCACACTGGAACCAAAGATGGAAGTCGGGCCGGAGTAGTCTGCCGTTTGTTGCAGCGTACCTCGCATGTCACGAAACGTAACACCTCCCGACCCTGTCCAATGTCCTCGGAATCGGATGCCAACCTCCGACGAAGATGTGATCACGTTTTGACGCTCGAATGCCAGCGTCGTGACAAAGGTGGTGTCTACCAGCGACGAACCAAAGTCCAGATTGGCGTTCTGCAGTTCAATGTATTCGCTACTCGGGATACCGCGACTGTCAAATTGCAGTGTGGCCCCGTCTAAAACGCGAGTGCCATCGTTTGTGCCGTTGCTGGTGCCCAGTGCGCCCGGTTCGGTTACCGAAACGAGTCCCGATTCAATCACGGTCTGTCCTTGATAGGTGTTCGCGCCATTCGCTGGGCTCAGCGCAACATTGCCGCTAAACACGACACCCGCTTCGCCCGCCAAGCTTCCTCGAAGAAACAACATTGCATCGGGCGTCGTTTCCAGGCGGCTTGTATCTAGTAAATCGATTTGGCTTCGTACGGTGGTGCTGATTCCGGCAACCGATAACGTGCCGCGTTGCAGTTGGAACATTTCGTTCGAGAAAGTGGTGCGTCCATTCGTAAGCAGCGTTCCGTGCGGACCAATCCAAGTGCCGCGTTCGACGCCACCCGGTGATGACCCCAACGGATCGGTTCCCACCACCGAGACCGTTCCACCTTCGATGTCTAGTCTTTGGTTCCACGCAAAATTGTCACCTCGCAATTCCAGCATTCCCGTTCCGGTTTTGGTTAGATTGCCCAGCGAGTTGGTGAGCGACGATTCCACTTGAAGTAGAGCGTCGTTTTGAACGTCCCAGACCAGCGTTTGATTTGGCAACGACGTCAGACGATTTTGCAACGATACGTTGCCGTCCAAAACCTGAATGGCGGACGACGGCGCGACTGGTTCGAAGTGCAACGCGGAAACGCC
>JAGQOZ010000390.1 GCA_020426955.1 Planctomycetales bacterium | reverse complement strand
AGTTCGTTCTAGACCGAAGGGATTGCCAATGGCGTAGATCCGCTGGCCTACGCGCAATCGATTAGACTGTCCGAATTCCACGGGATACAGCCACTGTGGATCGCAGTCGACATGCAGCACGGCAATATCATTGACCGGGTCTTGGCCAACCAAGTTGGCTTCCAGAGTTTCACCGTTGTAAAGCGTGATTTTGACTTCGCGAGCACCTTCGATGACGTGCAAGTTGGTTAATACGTTTCCTTGGGTATCAATGACAAAGCCGGAACCGGAGCCTTCGGCCACTTCGACAATGAACATCGAATCGGGTCGAACGGTGCGTGTGGTAACGTTCACGACGGAACGATTGGCTTTTTCGTAAACCGCAATGTTGACTCGTTCTTCAGGCGTCCAATCCTCTTCGGTAAAAGAATCGTCTGTCGAATTCGCTTGCCAAGTGGTGCTGCCGGAGAGTTCGGAAGAAGTTCGAGACGGAGGTGGAATGATGTTGGATGCGGGTAGGCGAGGCCGAAAGCGATCTACTACCGGGGCGACGTCGGTCTGAGCCGTGGCGGAGCGTTCCCACAACGCGTCTTGACAGGTTGCTAACAGGCACCCAACCACGAGCGATACCAGGCAGATTCCAAGCTGCTTGCGATCCATCTTTCTTGTCCTTGTGTCATGCCGAAAATGTAGATGTTAGGGAGACGCAAAAAACAAGGTTACGAAATACGTTCGCTGGAAGCTATTGCAATCGATAATGGTGATGATGGCAGTGCTAGCCAGAGCGGGCTGTAAGAAATGCCGGAATAACGCTTGTGACTCAGGTTAACCGGCATGACCGATTTGCCAGTTGACGACTTCTGAAAAACTGACGGTAAATTATTCAAGACCGGTGACGATGTGGAAAACAGGTTCTACGATTCCGAAGAGACCTGATAGCTAGTAACGTTTGAATACATTGATTGTCCGCTGTTGATACTCCAGAAAATCCACATTCGCCGCAACCACTTTCTGTTGGGTTAAGGCGAACGGTTGTCTGAACGGGCGCAGGGCCCGCAGACGCTGGTGGGAACTTCTGGTCATTTGATTTGCTTACTTTGGAACGACAACATGATGGCCAAGACTCCTTCTTCTTCGTCGAATGCTGCGCGTTCGGTTACGGAAACGCGACGCTCCAAGATTGACTTCATGCCGCTGGAAGACCGAGTGCTCTACAGCGCGGTGCCGATGGATCTGACCGTTCTGGAAGACGCCCCGTCGACTCAGCTGAATCTGGAGGATCATTTTTCGCTAGATGATCAACCGGGCGCAGAAATCCAGTATTTGCTGACTGAAAATTCGCATCCGGAATTGTTCCAACAACTGACGCTGAGCGATGATGGCGGAGTCTTGTTGGACTACGCGGATCACGCGCATGGCGAAGCGTTGTTGACCTTCACCGCTACGGACGCGGACGGAGAATTGGAAGAATTCCAGCTGAATCTGACGATCGAATCGGTAAACGATTTGCCCACGATCACGGACATTGCCGACCAGGGTATTCGAGAAGACAGCGGACAATCGTACGTGCGGTTTCGAATCGGCGATCAAGAGACAGCCGCCGGTGACTTGACCGTGTCAGCTCGTTCGCTGAATGAAGATCTGATTTCCAACGACAATTTGCAGTTGGTGGCGAACAGTTCGTCATTCTATATGCTCAAATTCCAGCCGAATGCTGACGTTTCGGGAACGGCTGCCTTGTCAATCGAAGTTCAGGACCAAGACGGCGGCCTGACCGTGCAGACCTTTGAAGTGCAGATTGATGCGGTGAACGACACCCCTGTGTTTTTAGGATTCAACGATTCGAACGTAACAACATTGCCAGGGCAAACGATTGTCGACTTGCACGCCGCGTTTTGGGATGCGGAAGATGACGCTCCATGGTTGACCTATTCCGTCCAAGCGAATTCGCATCCGGAACTGATCGAATCTATCACCATCGATCAGCAGGCTGGCAAGTTGATTGTGCAGCATGCGGAAGACGCCACTGGTTCGGTGGAACTGAATATTGTGGCAACTGATTCCGGCGGACTTTCTGTCGGTTCGATCCAAAACGAATCGTTACAAGTCATGGACGGTTTGATGGGGCAGTTAGGATTAAATAAACCAGACACGTCCGAAATTGGTATGTCGCAGGTTACGTTGTGGACGTCTTGGTATTTCTTTGAATACAACAACGGTGAATACGATTTCTCTCATTTGAACGAAGCGTGGTTCCGACAGCTCCTAGCCAGCTCGACGCATACGGCGGACGATGGACCGATTGTGTTCAACTTGGAAAACGAATACTACGTCAATTCGGAAGCGGGCCGAGATCGTATTGCGGAGATCTTTAAGATTGCGCATGAGGTTCGGCCTGATTTGGAATTTGGCATGTATCGAGTTGTGCCGGAACGCAGTTGGAGCTACCCGGTGTATCATTATCGAGCGACCGAGGATGCAGCAGCTGGCTTGATTACCAGCTATACGGCTCACGCGGACGAATATTTGGCCAACTACCAACAGTGGCAAGACCGTAACGAACTTTTTCGAACCGAAGCAGTCAGCGATTCACTGGGTGGACAAACGGTTGACAGCTATATGGGGTCGGTGAATCCTTCGCTGTATACGTTCCAGCATGAAGACGCGGATCGAATGGGTGAACCGCAACAAGTGACCTTGAACGCAGACGCCAACACGCTTCACAATTCGGGCGCCTCGTTGGATTCCGTTCGAGTTGTACGTTTGGACTTTGAATCTGGCGGAAAACTCCCTGCGGGTCTGCAGAAATACGTTGACTACTATGTGGTCAATGCAGATCGAGATTCGTTCCAATTGTCGCTGACCGAAGGTGGACCACCCATCGACCTGACAGACGTAGGTGAAGGACGTATCTATATTACGCCGGTGGGCGAAGCGGGCATGCTGCACAATCGCAATGTGGTGGATTGGGCCGTGTACGCACAAGAAAACGTGGCGGAAGCGGCCAAGTTTGATCTGCCAACCTACGCCTGGATTTCGCCAAGCTACAAAGGCACCGGCGTTGACTATCTGTCTTACGACTTCTTCCGCTTGCAACTAGAAACGTTGGCCCCAATCGTCGATGGCATTGTGATCTACGATCCGTCCGGCCATACCGCTCGATTCCACGAATCAGCGGATTGGTACGCTGCAGTGCAAGACTTCTTAGCTCAGCAAGAACTGCCGGCCGCCATGTTGACCATTGATATAGGTGCCGAATCGTTGCCTCAGGGTTCCCTGGTCGCGACTGCTGATTACTTGACGGCAAGCGAAGACGAAGTCCTATCGTTTGACTTGGCCACGCTGTTACACAATGACCAGACGTTTAAGTCGACTGCGCCGCAGCTTGATGTTATTTCGAATGTGTCGCATGGTTCGCTGCAAGTGATGCACGACGGCACTTATCGCTACACTCCCGACGCGAATTTCTACGGACAAGATTCGTTTACCTACCTCATTCAGCAAGGAACGGTTCGTTCCAACGAAGTGACCGTCACGATTGACGTCCTGGCCGTGAACGATGCGCCTGTGGCGCAGGATGATCGGTTTGCCACGGTAGAAGATCATTCGTTGACGCTACAGGTGAATCGGTTGTTGCGAAATGATTCCGATGCGGAAGGTAGTGAATTGGCCTTCACGCTGATTTCAACCACCGCCAACGGTTCGCTGCGGATGAACTCTGATGGCTCATTGACTTATGTGCCCGAAGAAGACTTCTTTGGCACGGACAGCTTTACTTACCTCGTCAGCGACGGCGGGCAGCTTTCCAATCTCGCTACCGCCACGATCTACGTCTTGTCTTCCAATGATACGCCCGAAGCGAATTCGGATTCGCTGACCACGGACAACACTCAGGCATTGGTTGTCACATCCAGCCAACTGCTGGCCAATGATTTGGATCCAGACGGTGATGTGTTGTCGGTGCGAATTGTCGAAGCGACCAAGCATGGTTCGTTGACGCAAAACAGTGATGGCAACTGGACCTATCGGCCGAACGCTGGGTTTGTCGGCGAAGATTCGCTGGTTTATCAGGCGTTTGACGGCAAACGATATTCCGCCGAAACGACACTGCACATTCGTGTCGAAGACGGAAACGTGGCACCGGTTGCCAGTAACGACGTGTTTGCCACGGTGGAAGACCATTCGCTTTACTTCAACGCTTCTCGCTTGTTGCGAAACGACGTCGATGCCGATGCTGACCCGCTGACCGTGCAAATTGTGTCCGGGCCTGCTCACGGTTCGATCCAAGAAGTCATGCCAGGCGAATTTCGCTATCTTTCCGCACAAGAATTTAGCGGTATCGATCTGTTGACATATCGACTGTTTGATGGACATGCCTATTCCAATGAAGCCGAAGTCAAAATCCACGTTCTGGCAACCAATGACGCGCCTACGGCCAGCGACGTGACGCTGGACGCCAAAGAATCGCAGCTGCGAACCATTTCTGTGGACGAACTATTGGCCAACGCCAACGATGTGGATGACACAGAATTGTCAGTAAAAATCACGGCGTCTCCGAAACACGGTCAACTGGTACAACGCAGTGATGGATCGTTTGAATATCGTCCCGATCTTGGATTTTCCGGACAAGATGCGTTTGAGTATCGAGTTACCGATGGCCGAAAAGATTCGGCGGTGGTGACAGCGCATGTGATGGTAGTTGAAGATGTAAAACTGCCTGTGGTGAATGCAGATCGAGTGTTCACGGTGGAAGACCATAGCGTAACGGTATTGACGTCTCGGCTTCTTCGCAATGACAAGCATGTCAGCGCCAACGCGCAGGTGGAAATTGTCTCGGGACCGACGCACGGTTCGTTGACGGAGACTTCGGGCGGATATCGTTATCGCCCCGACGATGATTTTAACGGTACCGACACATTGACCTATCGAATTGTGGACGGTGATCGAATTTCCGATGTGGCCGAAGTGCAATTGTCGGTGATCGCTTCGAACGACGCTCCGGTAGCACAAGCCGATGTGAAGTCGGTTGCCGCGGGAATGACTACGCTGATTTCTGCCGAAGAACTCTTGGGCAATGATCACGATGTGGATAGTTCGTCGCTCAGTGTTGTGATTTCCGGACCGCCATCGGCTGGTTTGCTGAAAATGGTATCACCGGGAACGTTTGCCTATACGCCAGCGGACGGATTTTCAGGGGACGATGAATTCGAATACAAAGTGTTTGATGGCCGCAGCTATTCTTCCGCCACAACGGTGAAGTTAAACGTGAATGCGATTACCAGCGAATTTGCGAATCTGCAGTTTACCAGTACCAACCTAATGCAGTTGCTGCTGAACGATGACGAAGACGACGGCGCGGAACTTGAGATTCTTGACTTGTCTTCGTCCGTCGTGCTGGGCGACATCAACCCCGTTTGATTTGCATACACAATGACACCATCCAAGTCACCTCGTGCGTCAGATTCGCTACCAGTTTCAAGCGATTGCAGCACGGTCGATTCCTCCGGCGAATAAACCAACTCGCCGGCTTCCGTGACTTGAATCGTCGCGCCCATCAAGCTATTCACACTAAATCGGTCTACGACCAGAGGACTTGGACCGTTGTAGATTTAGCATGAAGCAATACGCCTGAGAGGATTCGAACCTCCGACCTACGGTTTAGGAAACCGTTGCTCTATCCCCTGAGCTACAGGCGCTTGTCATGTCGCAATTTCTTTGTAGAACTTGCGACATGAACGTGACTATTTTCTATACTCGCCGAGCTTTGGCTAGGGTAGAGGGCATGTTGTTTCGACGGTGGAATTCCCATGCCCTGCATTCTAGCAAGTAAATTAGCCAAAGAAAATTGGCGGTCAGCGTCTACCGCTTCGGCTAATTTGATCAAGTGAAAGTGTCTTTCGGATGCCCATGCATCTGTCGAAACACGGGCGACGATACACATCTGGTGACGGAACGCGAAGGAAAC
>JAGQOZ010000389.1 GCA_020426955.1 Planctomycetales bacterium | reverse complement strand
CTATCGGCAGCAGCAAGCCAGACATTTTGTTCGCCGTCCCACGGATGACTTGCATGGCAAGACGGTGGGCATTATCGGATTCGGCGGAAACGGACGTCGCATTGCCAAGGTCCTATCTCCTTTTTCGGTTCGAATCATAGCGACCGACATGTTCCCGGTCGACAAGCCAACCTACGTAGAACAACTGTGGGACGATTCGCAAACCGATCGCCTGCTATCCGAATCAGACGTTGTGATCTTGGCACTGCCGCTGAATTCACAAACAGCCGGCATGTTCGACTCAGCTCGGTTCGCTCGGATGAAAAAGGGAAGCTATCTGATCAATGTTGCTCGAGGCAAAGTGGTTTCAGAATCGGCATTGAATCAAGCGTTGAATGAAGGCACGTTACTTGGAGCGGGACTTGACGTAACGGAAGAAGAACCTCTGGCACCGGATAGTCAACTCTGGGATCGAACCAACGTGATTATCACGCCGCATGTGGGCGCACAGTCAGCTCATCGAGTAAACGATACGACGGACTTTTTTTGCCAGAATCTGGCACGCTATCGTGATGGCCAACCCTTATTGAACTTGGTGGATAAACCGCTGGGATTTCCGCGTCCAGAACATCGAATTCGGATAGAATAACGTGATCTTCCTCATGCGGCAGTTCGTTCATATGACAAACATACTCTCATACTTTTGACCCAAGTAGCCTGTTAGAGACACAGACGCAATGAACACCACTACCATGTTTGACCTCAACCAGACGATTACCCATCGTCATGGCAAGCAGAAACCGTCGTTTGATCAGGACCTTTTCAATCGCTATGAAGAACTGATTCATGAACAACGCCTGCACTGGACCACGCACCAACGTTTGCTTCGACTGTTGGGCGAAGGAGGGCAGGGCGTTGTGTTCCTTAGCGAACGTCGCGGTGCGGATGGTTTCACGCTGCCGGTGGCACTCAAGATCTTTTCGCCAAATCGGTACGAAACGCTGGCTTCGTACGAAGAAGCGATGACCCGGATTGCGCACGTATCCGCCAAAGTCGCTCAGATTCAGCAAGACAACTTGTTGGACGTGCAAAACTTTGTTGACCGACGTCGCATTCGCATGATGGTAATGGAATGGGTGGATGGCTACGACATTCGACACCTGTTGAACAACAATATGGTGGAAAAAGTTCAGGAACGCGTTAGTAACAAACGCTGGGAATATTTGAATCGCGTAGTGATTTCTCGAGGCCCCGTGCAGCCGCGGTTCAAGCCCGGCGTAGCCGTGGCAATAATGCGAGACTGTTTGGCGGCGTTGGCAGCGCTACATCGTGACGGCATTGTGCATACGGACATCAAGCCGGCCAATATCATGCTGAAGCGAACCGGCAACGCCAAGATTGTGGACATTGGTTCGGCATTTGCCATGGACGATCCACCACCGCTGAAAACTTGTACGCCTCGTTACGCCGCGCCGGAAGTCTTAGAAGGTAGCGAATGTACACCGCGCAGCGACTTGGCCAGCCTGGGCTACGTGTTGATTGAAATGCTTTCTGGCGTCCCTGCGTTTCCCGGCAAGAATTCATATCGTCAACTATTAGAAGCCAAACGCATGTTGCCTCAGCGATTGCACGAAATCCTGCCCGAAGAAATCACGTGCAATGAATTGTTGATGAATTTTTGCCGAGGCCTGATTGCGCCCGATCCCGTTTTGCGGTTCCCCAGTGCCGAAGCGGCCGACTTGGTCAAGGAAGGAGCCGCCGCGTTTCATCGTCAATTGGTGATGACCAATTTGGCATCAGAATATGACAATGAGATTCGCCTGTGGCTGGAAGAACTCAAGGAAATGGAAACACTGCAATAGCGGCTGGCGACATTCACACACGATGGCAGAAAAACTCGTCACAATCGCTCGCTATCCCAACGCTCACGTCGCTCAGCTGATTCAATCACATTTGTTGGCACAAGGCATTCGCGCTCATGTTAGCGGTACGAATGTGGCCAACATGCTTTCTCACGTCGGGTCCGCGCTGGGCGGAGTTCGTTTGCAAGTGGCTGCGGACGATGTAGAACAAGCGAACCAAGTCTTGTTGTCGCTTCAAGATGAAGGCCGTATCGCAGGCTGGCTATGCGGTCGATGTCACGAAGAAGTGGATCCAGGTTTTGAAATCTGCTGGAATTGCCAAGCCCATCGATCCGAATTCGCGAACCCGCTACCTCAAACCACTGATTCGCAGCGAACCAAATCACCAGCTCCGCTGGACGACACTACGCCGCCAATGTCGCAGTTCGTGCCATCGGACGAAGCAGCGGGCGTTGACACGCCCAACCCGTTCGCTCCGGCCGCCATCGCTGGCGAAGATGTCGGCCAACAACCTGGCCATGAATTCTTGGCCGAGCAACAGGAAGAAGTGAACGCGATGATTGATCGAGCTTGGCGGGCCAGCGTCTTAGGAATGATGTTGTTGCCGCCACTGCTAAATTTCTATTCGATGTATTTGTTGATGCGAGTCGCCGCGTATGACGCTCCGCCTTCGTCCAAGAAGCGAATATTGGCGCGTTGGACCTTTGCCGTAAATCTCGCCTCCAGTTTGATGATTGGCGTCTATCGCTGGGCTATCGGCTGACGGATTAGCCCCTTAGCAAAACAAAACGCCATGCGTTGGTCGTGTCGCTCGGCGAAGTTCGATTCAGGTTTCCCAACAGCAACGACGCGAAATAGATGTCACGTTGATTCGCCAACGGCAAACGTTGTCCGACACTCTGCCGGAAGAAGACACAGGCGGAGGATCATTTGTTGATGGAGTTTTTGTTCCGGACGACAAAGCCTCCGCCAAACTTTTTGCCACGTATGTCCAGGTCGAAACGCAGGTTTACCAAGTTGCTTTGGAACAGTTCGAAAAATCGCTTACCGCCAAGCAGATGGTTCGCGTTCGAGAAATCGCATTGCAGCGAGCATACCACAGCGGAGAGTTAAAGCGGGCTTTGCAGGCAGTTCATTTGCAGCCGAAATTGGCCGAATTGCAAGTGACGCCTCTAGTAGCCGAGGCATCGTTTGTTCGATTGCAATCGCTTGGCCCCTAATGTTGTTGCATGCGGCGTTCGCCCTATTCCACTATTTGAGATGGCCCGGATACGCCCGGCCGCGCGAAGCGGTCGCTCGCCAAGCTACTAGGCCGTTTTTCATCGACGACGTGACCCTCCGGCTTTCGCTTGCACCAGCGAAGTCGTGAAGTTCAATGCGAATAGTTGGCTAGTTGCTGTCGAGCCCACTCGGCGGCGTGTCGAACCAGCGGCTCGTCATCCTCCAAAAGCCTTTCAACGGCAGCCAAGGCTGGCGAATAGCGTTGATTGCCCAAGACAATCAGCGCATTTCGCAATATACCGCGACGCCGACTTCGCCACAGGGGCGTCTTTCGAAAGAGAGTTCGAAAGTCGGTTTCAGACGCATCAAGCAGCGAAGCCAATTCCATTGGATTCCGATTTTGAAACGGGCGGAAGATGTGTTCGCTGTCTCGCGGCAATTTTGAATTCCACGGACACACTTCTTGGCAAACGTCACAGCCAAATACCCAGTCACCAATATCGTGCCGAATCGAATCCGGGATGGCACTTCGCAATTCGATGGTTAAATACGAAATGCATTTGGTGGCATCCAACACATAGGGCTGTACAAACGCGTCTGTAGGGCAGGCATCCAAACACGCCGTGCAAGTGCCGCAGTGGTTAGCGGTGAATGGTTCGTCGTAGTCCAATTCGACGGTGGTCAGCACCGCTGCCAGAAAAAAGTAGCTGCCGAAGTTCGTGTTCAACAGCAAGGTGTTCTTGCCGGCCCAACCGAGTCCAGCCAGTTGCGCAAATTCGCGTTCCAGCAACGGCGCGGAATCGACAACGCCTCGAGCTTCATGGCCGGGCGAATGCGATTCGATGAACCGCACCAAATGTTTCAGTCGAGGATGAATCACATCATGATAGTCCACTTCGCTCCAAGCGTAGTTCGAAACTCGACCTTGGCCCGGCTCGGCAGACTCGCTTGCTTCGTTCGCGTAAGGCAGCGCCAACATCACTAGGCTCTTGGCGTTTGGCAAAACAAACTGCGGGTGCGAATAAGCCTGTTTGCGGTCTACCAGATACGACATTTCGCCCGCAAAACCGGCATCCAGCCATTCGTAGAAGCGATGAATTCCCTGTGGCGTGACGGCGGGACAAATTCCCGCCAAGGCAAATCCAAGCTGCCGAGCTTCCGATTTTATCGATTTTGACAATAACACCGGCACGCAACTCCTAATGGGCCTCGGATAATCGCAAGAAATCAGCGTCAAGATTTGCTTAGTGATTGAATCGCGAATGTTCACCAACTAACGTAAATCGAAGACGCGATTTTTCCATGCTTTGATTTTTCCGAGGTTCACAACATGCGTTTTTCCAAACAACTTTTGTTGGCGGCGGGCCTGTTCGCGGTCGGCCTTGTTGGCACTTCCGCCAACGCTCAATCGGTTGGCCCGTACTGTAGCAGCGGTTTTCCGTATGCAGGTTGGGGCGGTTACTTTTCGTCACCTTATGCTACGGGCCGCATTCCAACACCACCGTATTTTGCTCTCCACCCGCCAGTATACTACAGCGCCCCAGTGGCTCGAACATACGGCTACAGCCCTTACGCATATCCAGGTTCCGTTCGAACGCCAGAAATCGTGGCTCCTCAATCGGCCATGATTCACAATCCGTACGTCTCGCCAGAAAGCGAACAGAAGATTTCGCATCAAGACACTGTTGTCGAAGCGAAGCCTTCGCCCAAGATGATTCAGAATCCCTATGTAGACCAAGACAAGCGAACAGTCCTTACTGGCAGCGACGTTTACTAACTCGCTGTCCTCCCCGCAAATTCCTTGGCAGGATCAGGAACCTCCGGCGGCACTCTGCCAGCCGGAGGTTTTTGTTTGCGCTAAAACGGACCGCCCGGCACATGGAATTCAGTGATGGTCTGCGTTAACAAAACCCCGTAGCAAAACGGAAGGATTTTACGACACGGCCCGAACGAAGTGAGCGATGCCTGAACTACCGGAATTGTACCAACGCCTTGGCCGGCCAAAGAGCGAATGCGTGCCTTTTGAAGTTGCGCACTCGCGTTTTCCGGCGGGATTCCCTAGCCCGAAGCGTTAGCGAGGCACTGCAGAAGCGTTCAATTTCCGCTCACTTACGTTGCACCTATGAAAAAACGCAACTTCAAAAGATGTGCCCAAAGGCCTCAGCGTAAAACCATATTGTGCGGCGTATGCAGCCATTGGCGGTTACCACCACGCGCGTTCCAGGATCATGATCTTTTCGTCCGCGTTTACCCAAAGATTTGACACATATTCTTCGTTGGGCTTTGACGGATAGACATACACGTGCGTGACGCCGTCAAGCGGAAACCATGCGGGCAGGGAATCACCAAGTGTCGAAGTGAACGTCGAAGCATCATGAGTTTCGTCACGAGGAACAAGACCGAACGTATCGAGCACCAGTTGGAGTGCGTCGCCGTCGTGATAGGTCATTTTAGCGAGATAAAAAGGGTCGATACCCGGATCCCGAGTCAGTTTCTCCACGTAGCGAATACCATTGCCTTCCGGAAGTTTCTCCCATGGCGGAAAATTCTTGCGATTGGGTGAAATCAGAGGAATCTTACCGCAACCAGAGACGGCGAACAGCACGAGCAGCGCAAGACAGCGAATGCGTTGATTTGCCATGGGTCTAAGCCGCCGAACGGAAGACTTTTATGACACCGCCCTGAACGAAGCGAGCGATGCCTGAACTACGAAAGATTATATCAATGCCAGCTCGCGTAGCCAAACATGGAAGGTGTGCATAAGGCCCTCTGCGCAAACCATATTAGGCGACCGGAGAATCTTCAGTAGACGTACCATTGGCGATTGATTCGACGCGTTGCCAGTCGATAAGCTCTGCCGTCATGGGCCATTCTTTTGAGAGTGCACGCCACCAGCGAATATCCCGAACGATAC
>JAGQOZ010000038.1 GCA_020426955.1 Planctomycetales bacterium | reverse complement strand
TGGGCAACGAAGTCATTTCGCGTGATGGAATCGAGGTACCAGAAAAAGAGATTGAATTGCTCATTCCACAACTGAACCCCATTCGAATCGAACATGGTCGGGAACTTTCAAAGACATTGGCTGAGCTCCGTTGTGAAGCCAAGAGGAAACTCAAGACGAAATTGATTCATTCGCTTGTTCCTCGGTATTGCCTTTATGCAATTCGTCACTCCTGGGCGACACAGGCGCTTGAGCGTGGTGTCGACTCCATTACGGTTGCTGTCTTGATGGGGCATGCTGATCCCAGTATGTTGGCCCGCGTCTATCAGCACTTGGCCCAGAACCCGCAATTCATGCTGGAGCAAGCTAAGAAGGCTGTAGATTAGAGACGAATGTGTTTGAGCGTACGGCGTGGCGTTGCAAAAACGCTTGGCTTCCTGTGTTGTAAAACGTCAGTCTTGCAAGATTCCAGGTAGGCCTCGATGTCCACAAGTCGAATTCGTATAACACCGCGTCCAACGCCGATGCGGTGCGATGGCAATTTCCCACGGTGCACCAGCGAATATACTGTCGCGACCGAAACACTGAGTAACTCCGACGTTTGTTTTACGCTGAGCATCGGCGAATCCATTTTTCTCGTTGCGTTTCGAATGGAATCGACAGTTTTGTTCGCATCCTGTTTCCGGTCGTCTCTGGGCGTCATGGCTCGCTCCCCTGCCCTGTGTCTCTTGGCGTTCGATGTGGTCTCGCTTGTAACCAAGGTGGTTCCTGGGTGACGGCGTGTCGGACTCGTTGGCCGCAGCGGGGACAGCGAAGGGGACGAAAGGGAGCGAACCATTTGGCGTCACAGTGACGACAAATCGCGTAATGCCGGTTCGGTTTTGAATGGGAAGGCGAAGTTGCCATCGTGACCGATTCCTATTGTTCAACAGGACGAATGTGACATCTTCTTCGACGAATTCTTTTCGCAAGAAGACGGGTTCCTCTTCTCTGTTCCAGGGATTTATCGAGTGGGAAGTTCGATGCCCAAACGGTCGCACAGTTCTCGAGCTGCAGCGGCGAGTGGTAGTCGGGTGGCTTGTTGGTAAAGGTCAAGCTGATTGCCCTGAGCTTGGCAGCTTGGTGCAAAGCAGCGAAATACGTTTCGCTGTAGGCTGACGCTGAATGTGCGCCGCCCACCACCTTGCCGAATCGGACAAGGCCCTCGGAGCTGACCTGATGGTGCAGCCCATTCGCTGCGAATAGGCTGCCATTCCAGTAGTTCCAAGACTTGGCGAATCGTGATTCTTCGTCGGACCTGTTGAAAGTCGATCGGCCGCGGCAAGCTGCCTTCCGCCAGTGATGTTGCTTCGGATTCGAAGCGAAAGTCGTATGGCGGTATGGATGGTTCAACGGATGCTAGTGATGGCGGCAACGTCGCTTCATTCCAAGCCAATCGTGCCGACGAATTGGACCGACTTGTCATGTCATAGCCGTAAAACCTACCGCAAACATGGCAGTGAATGCGAAGACGTTCGCCGAGCACTGCGTCAAACGTTAGCTCCTCGGACCAGCTGCCAGCCAGCGAATGGTCGCCGTCGCGGGCGTGTAGCTGATGATCGCAGTTTTGAGAATCGTTGTGAGGTTTCATCATTTCAGAATGCCACGACTGGCGTCGCTAAGCTAATTTCGTGGTTGTCCGACGTAGATGACTCGAGGTGGTGACGCATCCGGTGCATCTCCCCAGCGACCGAATGCACGAGAATCCGTTCGATCTGGTTCACTGGTGAAACGGTGCTGACGACCGGCCGACGAAGCAGATGCTTGGTAACCGCTGGAATTTACTTGGGAAGTTCCTGTTGCTACGTAGTTCGGTTGTCGAGACCGTTGTTGGGCCAAGTATTCGGCGCGAGTCGGCAGGCTTCTTGCCTCATTGGACTGAAGTTTCGCGACTGTTCTTCGATTCGTCGTACTGGGTAACGAATTACGAGAAAGCGTTGCAGCGATGACGCCTGTTGGTTGGTGTCGAATTGTCATTCCATCGGCAGTAGGAAAATACGCTTGCGGTGTCACTCGACGGCGAACGGACGAAGGTGTCTGGTCGGTCGAATCGCTGGCTGGATTTTCGAACCGCTCGGGCGTGCGTTCGATGTGGGCAAGTAGCAGCTCAATTTCACCTTGCATATCAACACGCAACGTTTCGATGTGTTCGCCCAGAGAAGCAACCGCGTTTTGGAGTTCCCACGGCGGCGAATCCGTTGGGGGCAACCGGTGACTTGTGGCTGTTTGCAAGATTTGTCGAATTCGATCGACTTTCTCGATCACGCTTTTCAGCGTGGTCAATGTTGTCGGCTGCTTGGCGAGTGCTTCTGTTTCTGCGCGATAGTTTCGCCACCGACGTGACAGTGCTAAATTTAAATCAGCCAGTGGTCGGTTATTCGAAAAATCGGCTTCCGCTTCTCGTACCCACGCCTGTTCGACGATACGAAGGGGCTCGTTCGAATCGGTCGCCGCTTGGTAGAATTGCTGGTGTTTTTCCTGCAGTGCTGCGTATTCCGCGGGAAACGCGTCAATCTGCTGCAAGATCTGTTTAGTGGTCGTTTCGACGTGAGTCAAACTGGTGGACGAAGTCACCGGTACAACCAAAACCTGTCCGTGGACAAGTTGGCGGAAACGCTGCAAACCGTGGTAGTAGTCGTTACGTTCTGATTCCAGTCGTTCCATGGCGACGGACGCGGCAGCGGTGGCTTCCGACGTAGAGGGTGTCGTCTCCGTGTTCGCTACTGGAGTGACGGGCATAAAAGTCGGAGCAGATTCTATCGGCGACTCCACAGATGCGGTCGATGCCGTTTGATTCGGTACATCGCGGCTTTCGTTGCCGTTGTTAGTGTCGTTGTCGTTGTTCGAATCACTGTCCGTTGGTTCTGCAGACGTGTCGACTGCGGTTTTCTCTGGTTCGTCATGAGTGACCATGGCTTGCCAAGCCTCGCCGGCCTTTTGCCGCACGGTGAGCAAGTAAGGCGAATCACCGCGGTAGGCAACGAAGCCGAGCCCCACCGCAGCAGCCAAGACGCCGATGCCATACTTGGCCGTTGGTGAACACATGGCGAGCCGCAATTGATAGGCCTCGTCGCTGCGCAGTACGAATCCAACGAGATAGACCAGGATGCCGATGCCGACGAGTATCGCCATTTGTTTGGGAAGTACGAACGGTACCGCAATCAATAAGAAGACCAGATTCCGGACATGGGACGGCAACTGCCGGATTGCCAACCAGAATTGAGTCAGAAAGTCTTGGGTATTACCAAACCGCCGCGCAGACCAGGCAGCGACGCCCTTCTGCGACACAACCGCTATTAATAACAACACGGCTAGAACGAGATAACTAGTTTCGGATCCGAACATAACTTTCTCCAAGTAACGAAAGTCCTGCCAGAGGCTCGGCAAATTACGGAAAGAGGATTCGCCACCATTCGGCGGCCAGGGTGGTGGAAGCCGAGTCGCCTTGTGTCCACCAACGCCATAGAATCAACAGTGCCAGTAACCAGATCAGCCAGTTGTTTCCGGTTTCGGTAGTTGGTTGCGTCGCATGCCCAGAACGAGGAGTTGGTCGTTGGGGTGGTTTTCCTGAATCCAATCTCAACGTCGGCAGGTGCCGCAACGTATCGGCCCATTCGCCAGCGAGTGGACGCTGTGTGCGGTCCGCATGGCCAGCGATGAAACAGCGTTCGAAAAGGGCGCGAATTTCCGGTCGGATTCCCGCATACGGCAGAGCATACTTCGGAGGCTGGGCGTCAAGACCATGCGGAGCGTATGGAAAAATGCCGTCCTGCATGCGTTCGAATCGAGATCGCGTGGCACCTCCACCGATGTCGATGCCGTCAAACGGATGAGCTCGCATTGCCAGCTGAAAAACAATGATCGCCAAAGACCAAGCGTCGGTGTATTCGTCTCGTTGGTCGGCCACGGCCAGCCAATCACTCGTACCCAGCAGTTCGGGAGCCTGAACGTCGGGAACCACCGACGTACAAGCGAAGAACTGATCGTGTCGTCGAAATTGACAACTGGCCGTATCGACTAGCACCACCGGTTCGTTCCGATGAATCAAGAATTGCCCCAGATGTAGATCCGGGAACAAGTAACGTTCGGCATGCAATTCTGCCGTGAGCAGACAGATTTCGCTGGCGACCTGGGCATAGAATGGTTGAGTGGCCCACGCCGGAGCGGACGTTGTCGTCAGTTCAGCGGCGGGAATTCTCTGGGCGAAGTGCGGCTGCAGATACCCCGCAACGCCGCCATGTTCTTCCACGATATCCAGGGGCCAGGCTAGTTGGTCAATGATCGTAAATGGCGGATATTCCAGCATCAACTCCAGCCGGGCCTCCAGATCCGCAGGTGGCTGATGATAGATTTTCGCCCACCATTGCGGATGACCTTGCACGGCACATTGAAAGCCTTCGCCTCCTTGTTGCCCCGTTGGTTGAAGGTGGATATCAACCTGTTGTTTTCTCAGGCGAACCGTCATCATGCGACTCCTAAGCGTCAGTCGCGTCGTCGGTTCCAGGGAGACGCCGAAACGAATCGAAGCGTGGTTCGGGTCGACGCGGTGAATGGTCGCTATTCGGTTTGGCCGTGAAACGCACCATGCGTTTGGCTTGCCGATCTTGTTGCTCGATCAGCAGTTGGATATTCGGTTCGTGCCCCAGTTGGCTTTGACTAGAGATGGAAATGGCTCCGGCCAGATTCCGAAAGAACTGCGAAAAGTCGAACTCTTCCAATCGAACCACCTGCGTCTGGAACAAGTGCTGCAACGTTTCGGCGTGGGACGGATGGACGGCAATTGGCAGAATTTCGAACCGTTGCTCCTGTCGCAGCTGATCGAGACGTTTGAGTGACTTGTTTACGTCGTCCGTCACTTCGCCATCAGACAACAGCACCAAGACGCCGGGACGTAGTCCAATACCAGCTTCGCGAAGGATTTCGCTACGCCGTTTTCGCAGATCCAACACGACTTCCAAAGCGTGCCCCAAATTTGTGATGCCGCTAATGGATTCGGGCAAGGCATGGTTGAGATAGTGATATGCCGGAGTTAGGTCTTGCCCAATGATGTTGGTAGCGAAATGGTAAAAACCAATTTCGACGGTGTCGCGAGTTACCCAGCTTCCGTCCAACGCTTTCAAGAATTCTTGTGAAGCGAGATGCAGTTTTGGAACGTGCGGTTCCATTGACATCGAGCAATCCACCAGGATCGACACCGTGGTCCGTGGTGCCAGATTCGCCAGATCGGTTTTCCCTTCGACAATAACATCGGTCGGATTTTCAACGAAACGTTTCATACCAGTTCCCTTTCAGAATGAGGCACAATGCCATCAATAGGACAAAAACAAACAGAAAAAAACGAGAGACGGAAACAACGGCATATTTCTGGCAAAGCAAGTCATAGCCGTCTGTGGAGTCATCGGGTTCGGTGTTCATGGAACAAATCTCGGATGATGGGTGGACGCGGCAGCCGCTTGGGACGGCGTTCGCTTCGGAGTGGGAAGTGGCACGGTTGGCCCCAAAACGTCTTCCAAGCCAGTCAAGTTCAGACGTCGCAAGTCGTCATCCGTCCACGGTTGCAGCGAAATATGGTCGGGTAACGGAATGTGCTGAGGCACGTGGGGAAGCGACACAGGTGGTGCGACTCCATGGTCATCAAACCACAGTCCGATGGACGAATTGGAGAAGAATCCGGGGACGCAATGCGGACCAATCTTGATGCCTTGACCGAGCGTCTGAAAATAAGTGGGATCGAGGGTCGGTTTCCAGTTGTGCTTGGGCGTCTTCTGATTGGCAGCACGATCTGACATCCATTTCGCCGTCTTGGGCGAATTGCACGTGAGATAGCCGCACGTATGAAATTCCGCCGCAATCGCATCGAAGCCACCTTTGTCGGTATAGTGTGTCTGCATCGCTTCGATCGACTGTGTTGCCAGCAAGACCGAGACCCCATAGTCTCGACCATTCGTGACCAGATTCAGAATGTCGAGCTGCCCGGAACGTGCCGCTTCGTCGATGATGACAAACGTGCGCCGAGCTTCCTGATGCGGTAAGACAGACTGGCCCGTGGGACCGTCTAGCAGCAGCTGACTGCATCGATGCGTTATCGCTCGGATGATTCGCGAGTGTGACGTTATAGACGGTGTACTGGCGCCGAGCATGAGCACGGTGTTTCCAGCAATCCAATCCCGAATACTGACCACTGCTTGCGGGTTGCGTGCTTGAATGTGTTGCCATGCCGCCGCGATCGGGATTACGGTCTGCAGACGGGCATCCAATGACACAACGATATCGCCAAACGTCTTGCTGTTGCTGGCATATTTACTCAAGACGGACTGCGTTTGGGGATAGAGTTCCAAGATCATTCGCATTCGCTTGGTATCTGTCAAAGCGTAAATCAGGTCCGCGAATCGCCATTGACCGGGAGCTCGGCGATTCAAGGCGACGGCCGTTGCCGTGAAGAGGGCTCGACTGGCTTCGACCCAAAACGCCGGTTCATTCTGGTCACTATGAATGAGTGTTTCGGTGACTTCGCGGATTGCCATTTCGTTATCGAGATCCCTGGCCACATTCCAGACGGAACCTCGTAGATCGCCCGGATGAATCACGTGGATCTTATATCGCGGCACCAAGGCCATCACTGTCGACAGGAATTCCCATTTGGGGTCGATGATGAGGACTCGCCATTGTTTGCATTCGGTCAGCAGCGTCAGGACTTGCTGCATGTATTGAATAATCACCAACGTCTTGCCACTGCCTACTGATCCAACGAGCAAGATGTTCTTGAGTGTTTCGCTCAAGTCCAAATCAACATTGCCCCAGCGGAAGCTCCAAGGCGACGAACTTCCGTTGACGAAATGGCTGGGCAATAGTGCGTTTCCGCCTTTGGTGGGATTGAACGATGGTCGTCCGTTTTCATTGGCAGATTGCCATTCCCGTTGTATGACATAAGCCGTGAGCAACAACGGACAGACCAGCAAATAGATTTCGATCAGGTAGTGGCAGATAACCAAGCCGATGGTACCGATGGCGGCTATCCACCAGCGTTTTGACTGAAAGCTTTCGTATTGAGCGTCTTCGCGTCGCAGGGTCAGGGAATGCGCGAGTGGCAGTGCCAATTCTCGGCGAAACGCCATCACTGCTTCAGCCGAAATCGCCCAAAAGGTAACGGAGCCGATGACGAAGCTGAGTGGTATGGAGAAAACGAAAACGGATCGTAAGACCCACAGATACGTAATGACTGCAGGCAGCAGGTAGCTTGTAGAAAACCATGTCCCATGGGTGACTAGCCATTGAGCCGGTGTTTCGACATTGGCTTTGTTGGGATTACTCATTTAATTTCCTTTTCGAAAATGACCTAGATGGCACAGATCTACAGCGTCAGTCGACGTCCGTTCCGACTTGACTGGGGTTACCGCCTTCGAACACAGCGAGTCATCGCATCGGCAGTTGCCAACGAACGAGTGGACGAATCGGTAGCATTCGACTTAGCGGATTTGGTTTCGGTCCGATTCGGCATTTCGAGGAATCGTCGGCCGTAGTTCGGAAGCCATCTTGCTTTGGGGTTTCCATTGCAGCGTGTTACACAGTTGCTGGAGGTCTTCACCGGCGTTTGGATAGTCGCAATACAATCGCAGATGGTCGGCAGCGACTTCCATTTTGGCTGCGGCTGTTAGCATGTCTTCGTTCTGACCACCCAGCATCATGTAGACGTGTTGACTGGCCTTTGGCAATTGATGAGGCAAAAGCGCGAAGCCGCGTCGAGCATGGAACTGACTGGTTCGCACGTTGCCCATCGTTCCGTCTTCGAAGACGACTCGGAGTCCCAGCAGCGATTTGCTGATCACCAGGCCTCGGCGGCCAACCGGCTGGTTCAGCGATCGGCATTTGCTTGTCAAGACAAAACAATCACCTTCGCGCAGACGTTCCCCGTTGGCGACCCGATATTCGGTCGACGGATGAGGATATCGTGTACTACACCGGTCGCTAATTTGTTGGTTTAAGTAAGCGACTTCGTCCGCATGGTTGGCCGCCACCATATGCTGAAACGGATTGCGAGGTCCTCCGCGAGCAAACCAGTCATCCACCAGCTTGTCTAAGGCTGTCTTTCGCGTGTGCGCTGTATACAGGTTTCCGCTGCGTTGGGCGTCTTCTATCAACGCCAGCGACTCTTTTCGCATAATCTGTTGCACTCGCCGAGCAGCACAACGGTCTCGTGGAGCATCCGTCAACGTCCACTGTGAATGCTGTTCGGAAAGCATTCGAAACGGAGCTCCTCGTTCCAGTGATTTTTGCTGGTAGTCGCAGCCAATCAACGCCAGCTTGGCGCCGCTGCGGCGGGCGGCGGTCAACAAATCGTAAGTATCTTGAGTCGAAAGTGACTCGGCACCATCGATCAAGACAACCGATTGCTCCGTCAGCAGTGATTTCCATTGGTACGGAAAGAGTCCGATGCGTTTTCCCACAGCCTGACGAACCAGTTGCTTGGCTGCATGCTGGACCGCCGCCATGACCGAGTTGTCTCGTCGAGTGCGTTGAAGTAGTGAGGTCAAGGTTCGCGAATCGACGTTGGGGCCGAAGTCCCGTTCCGCCGCTCGCCGAGCCGACCGCGTTGCAGTGATCACCTGATATCCAGCGGCCGCATAATATTCGGCGCAGCGACTCACCACCGTGTCAATGTCTTGAACCGGAGCGTGATTGACTAACGTCAGTTGGCCGCAATCGCCTACCAGATGATTGACTATTTTTCGTTGACCCGGCGTCAGTTCGCGGTCGGACTCACGGCGCATAAATCGTTGTAGCGTTTTCGCGTTTCCCACGAGCGATTGCTTGATCAGCTGGGCAGCCGTTACGCCGGGCTTGCGGCGTTTCACGAGTCGGCCGGCGAGTTGCAAGAGATCGGACTCTTGCTGGAGGACTTCTGGCGTTGTGTATCGTGGCTGGCCTTTATATCGACCGGCAAGTTCAATCTCTTGTTGCTGTTGAATTCGTTCAGCGATGTCGCGTTCGACTTCCCGTCCCGATAGTCCTCGTCCACTCGCAAAGTTCGCTGCGAATCGCATCAAATCGAATTGACTCACATGGGACTGACGGTGAAAAAGTTTCTTTAAAGCGAATTCAAACGCTTTTTGTGCGGTTTCTTCTTTGGGACGTGGGGAACGGGCGGGACGTTTCCGCATACGTTCGTGCCACTGTTGCGAATTCCAGCCGAGCGACTTCGATTCGCGGATGCATCGATTACGAAGTTGGGCGAACGGTTCCGCCCTTTCTTTACGTTTGCGGGTCTTGAGTGTGGCCAACTCTTTGGCGCGGGCCGTATTCGTCGCCAAGTTGTCCATTTCGGCCAAGATCTCGCGACGCCGTTGCGAGAAATGTTGGACTACGCGATCAGGAATTCCTTCCAGACGAAATCCATCTGCTGTGGAGATGAGTCGAATTCCGGGCAGACGTTTTTCCAGGGCGACGGCAAAGTCAGCTCGCATCAACGCGCCCCACGCCATTTTTCGAGCGTATAAGACTCGGGAATCGACGGCACCCCATTTGCCACTGGCGGTAATGGCCAAGTTGTGGCAGATGATATGCACGTGTAGTTGTGGTTCGCCCGAGCGATTTTGTGTATGCAGGAAGACGGAGAACAACGGGTCAGCTGCCACCAAACGACTGCTGGAGCCAACACGCACTCGAATAACTTCTTCAATTCGATCAATAAATTCTTGCACGGTTTCTTGCAGGGCCGCTTCTATTTCCGCACGCCCGTCTGCATCGGCGGTCACCCAAGCCACGGAGACCGATTTGTCAGGCGAAAAGACCAGGTCCCAACCACCGGGGCGGTTGGGCTGGCCGGCATTGCGGACCAGCTTCTTGCCGCTACAAGGATCAAAGCCTTCCATCACCGCGGCAAACGTTTTGGAAGTTACGTTACCGTCCAGGTCCAATGCCGCGGCCGCTCTTCCCATGAAAACACCTGGACGCTCGCCCGGTTGATTTTCATCGTAAATCGATTGCTGACCTCGAACGTGATAACGAGTCTTCGAACTCAGTCGGTTTAGAGTGAGCACGATTCGGTTCCTTATTGGGGTCCAGCGGAATCGTATTCCGATGCGGTCGAATCTTGAACGCCGAAGATTTCGGCAACCCAGTTCGCCACCTCGGTTTCGTTTTCACCGCGTTCGATCATGAGGCGGTAAACCACCGTCGCCAAGGCCGCTCGCAACTGGTCAACCGACTGTTGCGTAGACACCAGATGCGGACTCAGGTCGGGAGACGCATGTAGCCGAATATTTCGAGTCAGGTCTTCCAAGCGAGCATCTAGCTGCTGTATGCAAAATTGAATTTGGGACCAGCGATCTTCGTCGTCGAGGACTCGAAGCAGCATCTCCTTGGCGATGACACCGCGAGTTTTTTTCTGTTTGCCAGCGATGCGGTCGAGTTCGCGGATGGCTTCCGTTGGCAGTCGGACACTGATGGAATTGGACATGTTTTCACCTTAATGCGTGTTGGCGTTACGAGTTACGTGTAAATGACCCCGTAGACGTATGCGACATGTAAACAGTGACAAGTCGTTGTCACGTAGGGGTTTGTCACGTAAGCACAGTGGCGTGTGACGACCATCGCGTTCCGCATCGGGTGTGATCCAATCGATACCCATACCTTGCCCTGCTGGCTGGCTTACCAAGTCGTTCATTCAATTCGCTCCGTGCAACATTGATGCAGTCGTCCACAGTGCGGTGTATGGCAGTGAATTAACCAGATGTTTTCATGAATCATTTGGAACACGTCGTCTGACGACGCCATGTTGACACGGCGACGTTCTTGTAAGGCCAGGGACAGTTTTGTGGCGGTCAGTAGTGATTCACATTCGAATTCCATGACGACCACAATCGTCTGCTTTGGCAGCTCTTTGTGTACGAGTTTGATGTAAACGGCGGGACACGAATCAACGTCACCCGGTACGGCAAAAGCTTGGCCCAATTCGAGTGACGCGAATTGATCGAACAGATGCACGACGGCACTCCTGGAATGGACACTTGGTTAACGTTCGCGTTTTGGTTCCAGCATCTGGTGAGTTTCCGAAACGCGATTCGGTTGGAATGGCAGGCCACTTCTTGTACCCAAAGCGGCTCAGCTGGCTTATTGAGCAGTACGCCGAGTCCACGCTCGCCGCTTGTTCGCAGCCGTCCTTTGGCGCCAATACGACGCGGTGGCCTAGATGTCAGCACGTGCTCGATTCCGTTCGAAACGGGCGTCTACACGGGAGAACGGCTTACCGAGAGTCCTATTTTTGTTAGCGTCACGCGAATCGGGATGGCTTTACCTTCCACGTGGAGCAGACAGAACATCATCGTTCGTGTCGACGCTCTAAGTCTCGTTTGATTTCGGAAATGCGAGTCGGTTCGAAGTGCAGGTCACGTTCGATACGTTGCCCGAGTGGCCCACGTGCTCGTTCCAGCTCACCGACGTTCACGTAACCCATTTCAAGTTCGTGCCCGTCGACAAGGGCAAAGGCGACACGGTCCTTTGGGTCATATTCCAGGACGTACCAAGTCCAGCTCGAGTCGGCCGCAAACCACTTCAGAACTGCTTGCGGGTCGGGTTCGTTTTCGCACGCCTTCAGCGGCGGTAGAGCCGGTTCGTCAGGTATCAGCTTGAACGCCGGATCAAATGGTGTATTTTTTGGGCGATAGAAAACGTCGTACGGCGTCTCGAATTCGATAGGGGCGATTCCCGGTAGTTGAGAAAACAGATCCGTTATCGCCTCGCCGCTACCGAGCACTCGGTCCAACTCGTATAATCCAACGTAGTCCATTGAAACGGCTTGTTTTACGGCGAAAAGGTGGCGTTCGCTTTGGATACCGAAGTCCGTTGCTACAGCAGGCGATGGCATCATTTCTAGGAAGGCCGCTAGTACCAGTTTTCGGGAAAAGTCACGGTCGTCCAATGCTCGCTGGTCCTTGCCTTCACCGCGGCGGGTCAAGAACTCTGGGAGACGAATCGGCTGGTCAAGTTGGTCATGAACCAGAAATCCGTCCGAGCACGTTCCACAGCCATACGTTGCGGATCTTTCGTCACGATCAATCAGTTTGGTTTCTGTTCCACAGCATTGAGGAATTGGTTTCGTAGTCATGGTTTTTCTCCGTAAGAAAAAGGAAAGGTTACAGCGAACGAATGTCGGGTTTGGGGACGAATTCGAGTCCAAGAATGGGTGGTCGAAAGATCACCACGGCAGACGGAAAAGGGGCCGGATGTTCGGCACCAATGAATTTGATGCGACCTCGCAGGTAGCGAATTTCACCTCGCTTGGCGTACTGATGCCACCACTTGGTATCTGTCCGAGCGGGCACTAGGCAGCTGACGAGTGCACCTTGGATGGATTCCAGATACGCTTTTTCAAGCCAACGCCCGATAACACGACCGTATGGCGGATTGCAAAAGCAAACACGAGGTGCCCATTTTTGTTGCAGGCCATCTTGTTCGGGCGAAAAATACTTTTTGCACTTCGTATTCTCCGCTGTCGCACAGACGTCCAGTTCAAAACCGAATTCGGCATTTAAGCCAGCGAAGATTTCTGGCGGCGTGCCGTAATCATCTCGGGCGGAAGAAAAATGAAGGTTGGTCATCGTCCTAACCCACAAAGGAAAACAGATACACGTAGGGACACGTCATTCAAAAAACGAAGTGCCAGACATTCAGCGGCCAAACCAGTTAGAGGTGGTTTGGCTCGAAGTAGATTTATGAAATCTAGGATGGCAGCTCAGCGGTGCGACCGCTATGCACGCCGGGATATTCGTCGGTTCGATAAACGGTGAATTGGTGCTAAGGTTGTGCCAGCGAGTGAGAATGCTCTGTATGCGGAGCAATTCGTTAGGTTCAAGTCTGAATCAGCCGATCTTCGCCGAGACGAATTCACTCTGCTGAGAGGGGCAATTGTGTAGTCGACGGATATGCCCGTTAAGTATTTTCCAGGCTATAGTTCTTATTGCCCTGTGTCGTCATTCGATTCACGTAGCCAGTCAGCTAGGCAATCGATCGGTAGATTCATGTTTCGGCACGGTTGGGTCAGGCCGTCGTACTTGAAGAAGGCACATTTTTGGCATAAGGATTCCATCGGAACATCCGCATGGATGAAATAGATTATTGAATCGACTGTTGTCAACAGGATTGGAATGATCTTATCCACGACCGCATAGCGGCAATTATTCTCGAAAAGCGAATTCCAATGTCGCCACCGTTTGCACTTGGCAATCTTGTCTCTAAGTTCTTCCGCTTCGTCATGCGACTTACAGCGCATGTAGATTCCTTCAACGCGGCGATGACTTTTCCACAATTGATGCTGCGATGTGCAAATTACCAAAGCAACTGATCGGCGTTCTTCGTCCGGAACAACGTATGTTTCAGAGGGAGCGAGGTAGCTAAGAACTCGCTCGCACTTTTTGTCAATTGTCATATCAGGAACTCCGTTGACGCACGCTTCGTTCAGGAAGCAACGTCATGCCGCGAAGCGATAGACATCCGTTTCCAAAGTGACCATGTCATGGCAAATGACGAGGCAAGATCTTAGGCGGGAAAATTGGTTGGAATAAAATACGGATCTAATGTAGCGGCCATCTGAATGGAACGTTCATGCTCCGGCCGGACGAAAGAAATCAACAAACATCCGTTTTAATTGAATAAAAGATTGCAGTGCTGCTCGTCATTAGAATATCAAGATTAAATACGAGTCCGTCCAAAATGTCAATAGCATTGGTCGCAAATGCGACTACTTAATTACGCAAAGTCTGAAACCGGGAATTAAGTCCGACGCTTAACTTGTGGGAAATTTTTCGCTGCGATTTTGGACGAAAGCCGTTTCTCGAAAGTTGGGCCTCGCGCTTATTAAATAGGGGCCTGTGAAGATTGGTTTGCCGTGGGAACGTGGCAATACCGTGCTGCGAGCCGGTTGTTTACTAGACACCTAAAAATCAAGCGAATCGATCGCCAAACGCCGAATGCTTTGGCTCATTTCTTCACCGGGGATTCGCTCGCCTTGAATGATATTGGTAATGTAGCTGCCCGACTTGTTGAGCAATCGTGCTAACTCGTTTCGTCCGAACGTTTCGTTCAGAAGTTCCAATAATTCACGGCTAGTAAGGTTGTTGAAATGGTGCAATAGCTCGCGTTCAGATTCACTAACGTTTTTCATGGAAGTTGTCCGGTCATAGCGTACATCTTCGAAGCCTTGAATCTGAATTCCGAACGCATTGTTGACGGGGATCCAGTTGAAAAAATGTGTTTTCCGTGGCAGACGTTTTACAAAGAAAACGGAACCGCAGACTTTTGGGGAAAGCTGAAATGCGATCGTTTGGAACTTGCCGTCATTACCCATTGAAAGTTGCTGCCATTTTTGTTTGACAACAGCACTGGCATGGGCAAAGTCAATTTCGTCGCATTGAACCACAAATTGAGCTGCAATCGCATCGACCGATGACCCACGCAGAACAGCCGATGGCCAGTTTTCTTGGCGACTATAGGACATCGTTTCAATGGCCTTGCTGCAAATCCGCGAAAGTTTGGCGGTAAGACGTGGATCACTATTGCCAGCTTCGTAGATTTCCTTGGCATCAACCAGAATGATCACGATGCTTGGATTGTTTTTTGCTAATCGGTTTATTGGCATGAGTCACGATGGATTGAATCAGGCATTCTTCTAGTCCGGCGTAATGCCTTACCAAATCACTCCATTCTCGCTCGATGCAGTTGAGGTCGGTGACTTGGCCGTCGGGATGAATTGCAACGCTCAGTTGCTGTAAGGACGGCTCGATCTGTTTACTAAATGTTGCACAACGCACCAAAACTACTACGGAAATGCGAGTAAACCATGGACTACCGTCTGCTTGAGACTGACGTAGGCCCTCAGTTCCAGGATAATAGCGGCCTTGCTGAATTAAAGGGAAATCTTCGTTTCCGGCTTGTCCCAACTGGCACGCGAGCAAAGCGGGACGGTGACAGCGTCTGCCATCGCAAAAGTATCGGCGAATGGCACGCGTGACCCATTGAACTTGATTCCGTCCGTCTGGCTTACGAAATGGCAGGTCTCGAAAATTGACGACAAAATCGGTCGCCGAAGGCCCTGTACCAAATTCCAGCGAAAATGTCGGACACGACCGAAGCGAAGCAGACTGGCAGGAAAGCGTCTCCGTCGTCACTTGAAAGCCTTGATTAGTGAAACGGTGGGTGGTTGCTAAATTGAAAGGCAACACAATCGCCATGGATGGTTCATTCGAATTGACAATGCGACAGCCGAAGAACTGAT
Source organism: Planctomycetales bacterium (assembly GCA_020426955.1). Classification (GTDB taxonomy): domain Bacteria; phylum Planctomycetota; class Planctomycetia; order Pirellulales; family Pirellulaceae; genus JAGQOZ01. The sequence continues at coordinate 5,244 of JAGQOZ010000038.1, read as the reverse complement.
CGATAACTTGGCCAATCTTTCCTGACAAAGTTGGAACGGTTGCACGAAGTAATTCCGTGACTTGCGACGCAAGCCTCCTTCGTTCTCTCCAGAAAGTTGCCATCGTGCCGAAGCGGAAATAGTTGCGGAAGAGTCCTGGCCCGGCATATTGCAAGTCAACGATATCGGGACCAGCAACAAATTCTGGCAAATAACATTGATTCACGAACTGGCGAAACAACGGGAGCGGTATACCTTCGGACGACGTGAAAGAGGAACCTCTTTCGAATTCGATCGTCCGAGGTGACTGGGCAGCAAGAGCAGCCACCAGAAATTCTCGACGGATGAGTTGGCAATTCGTATTGCGTTTCATGAGTTCTTTAACCTTCAAGAACGCTTTACTGACACAATCTGATTCTAAACTCGGCAACGACGAAGAGAAAGCAAATTGTCGATGGTTTCACTGACGTCGGGAATCTCAATCTGTTTCGAGTCGTGGATCATTGTCGCGGAGCGGATGTGCCCTGATCTTTTACGTTCCTTTGCAACTTCGTGGACAGATGGGTGCAACCGTAGCCAAGCTTCCTCAAGGAATCTTCCGTGGGTAAAGCCTTGCCGCCACGCAGTTGGGATCGTCGTTGTCGGCGAGCGATGCGGAACGCAGTCGCTTGCCGCCTTCTGCATTCGGGGCGAGGTTGACGTTTAATTCGTCAGATTGGTCGTCGGTGTCGTCGTTTTTGGACGACCTAAATGACCGAAGTCGCCGGATGACCTGCATTTTCAAACCAGCGGCATGGGCCGTCGAAGTACCAAAGTCCGCGATGGTGATGCGAATTCGCTTGCAAGCTGAGTTCTTCTCCAATTTACTTACCGTGTCGTAGAATCGTCGCTTGATCGTTCAATTGAAAATCATGAATGATTTTTCGTAGACGACTCAGCGTCTCGTCATCATCCGCCAATTCGATATCCATGTCGATTTCGCCGAATCCCTGCCCACTACCTGTCACCTCCCCGACACCTTCCAGTTCGATCCGGTCGATGATGGCGTTCTTCAATTGGTGTGCTGCCGTGAACGAAAGTTCCGAATCACGCAGATCAAGTCTGAGTTCTATTTCCATCAGTTTCCCTTTTATGATTGACGTTGTTTAACAGGCTCCGTTTTTCATTTGTTTTCCCACAATGAAACTCGCACATCCCGTGACGGTTGCTTCCGTTTTTTTGACGATCAGTGGTCGCTTGGCGGTTCGTCAATTTTCACGAACGGGCTAACCGCCTGAATTCGCAAGCGAATCGCGTTCTTCGCCACCAACAAATCTTGAATGCCACGCTGCCTGCGAACTCGATTCATTCGCCGTACCAAATCCAATAGTTGCTGTCGGATCGGTGCGTACGGTTCAAACGGCACACGATAAATCAATGATTCCAATGCCTTAGATGTCCAGCCTGACTGACGAGCCAACTCCAGAAACTCGGCGCACAAATCCAGATAGGCAGTACGAGCAATCTGGACGCGAACACGATACTTGTCGTCTGGTTGTGGCGGAACGAATCGATCCGAACCTCGCTCGCGACGCCGGTAGTTGCCCCGAGCGACTCGCAGCGAATAGCCTTGAAACAAGATCGGTGTGATTCGGGCGTCTCGGAAAAAGCGGCGAGTCACCAGGCCCTGTTCGTTTCGAGTGACATGCTGTTCGAAGAATTCGTGCGGCCCTTTCGTTGCTACCAAAATCCAGAAGCGTTCGTGTCGTAGGTAATGGACGTTAGCCAAACCCTTTCGCTTGCGACGCCAACGTGCTTGCCGAGAAATCCCCACACCAAATTTGGTCAGAAGTCGCTGGTCTACGTCGTGTGGATTGCGACTGGGTTTAATCGAACCGGTGACGTAGAACCAATAGCCGTTGGCCAAGTATTGGCACAGTTGCCGAACAAATCCGATCACGCTGGTCGCTTCGTGCTGATACATGCTCCTCCTACTGAAAAGGTGCGACTGTTGGAACAGGCCAGTCGCACGCCCAAAACCGTTGGCCGACGTGACGGGTCCTGGCAGACAAGGATTCTTCCTTCGCATCCAGCAACCGATCCACCGAACACACTCGTCCATTCGTCGACAAAATCCTCGAAAACAAAACCGAGAACCTTGCGCGAAGAACCATCGTACCTCGGACGCCAGGGCGGCAGCAGGAACCAGGCCGTAGCCTGTGTGTTCCCTATTAGCTGCCGCCAAATTTATTGGCGTACCGCTGTCAAAACCAAGGCAAACGCTGTTCGCAATTCACTTGGTCACTATCCACCGATGCAATTGCTCGCCGCAAACTGCCAGCGGACCGCGTCACATCCAACCACGGTTCGCAATTCGCTTTCGCGAAATTGCCTACCTTTCTACCAGCTGACTACAAGCGTAGTTACTGGTTGCTCCGACCTTTCGTTTTTGCGTGACTTCGAACTGCGTCGAAGTCGCACGAGCTACCAAACTCGTCCGCAAATGGGTTTCGACTGCCTTGCCGAACGCCGAACATTCTTGCCGAATAATTCGACGCTGATGCCTTCGCACCAGACACCACTCGACCATGTGGTCGAATTCTACTTGGTCGCCACTCCCACGCATGAGCTTCTTCAGCTACCTGACCTGGCAGATTCCGCCGCACGAACAACCTGAAAATGTGCATGGTGCACATCTCCCGGCTCTTCCCTATACGGCGGCAGCTCACGCGTTTCCTGCGTTAGACATGTACTCCATTCTCTGACTCATGTGGCTAGTCGGTCGTCAACCGACGAGATTCGATGCGATATGTGCGGCAGCCAGCCGCCATACTTTCCGGACATGCCCAAGGGCACGTTCGATTTCAGGGGACAGAACACACAAGCTTCCCCTTACCGCTTCGCACGAATGTTTTCGCCATCCACCCACGTTATGAAACGGTGGAACATTTCGGCATCATCTTCCAGAGAATTTACCCAGTAGCCCTATCCGAATTTGGGGCAACTTCAGTGATTTAGCTCTTCACGAATAGACCTTTTCAGCCTACTCTCGATGGAGTCACCCACCGATGCGTGCAGTTCCCGAATTTCACGGTCTCCCACAACACAGCTCCTCACCCTAGGCCAGCGTTGAACGCCCGAATTGAGATTCGGTCGAGCGAACCCCACTGGCAGGATTTGATATGACACCGTTGTGTCACATCGCACCTGTTTGCACATGTCCACCACGTGACGAATGGTTCGTCACGCAGTATTTCCGCATCGCCCTTATTCCGAAAAGAAGCGTATGAAGTCGAATGTTGGGATTACGCTTGGTCGCATGACGCCACTTCGAAACAAAGGAAGCGGCGTAACCAAATGATGAACGAATTCACCAGCTTGGTTCGAACAAGGATTACTCCAACAAGCCCATCTTGAGCACGGACAGGCCAGTTTCCTGGCATCCGGCTCAAACAACAGAACATCCAGCAGGATGGTTAGTCCTACAACCCTTAGCCGAGACTGGTAAGGTCAGCGGTTTACCGGGCATGTTCTCTGATAGAAAGGTGTGTCACGTTGGTGACCTAGACGACTTGGCAAAACAAACAACGTTTTGCGATCGTTGACAATAACACGGTTTGAAAATGAAGTCACTGGGAAATGTCGCCTGATTACGTCCAAGCACGACGTGGCGGTGGCGTCGCGTGATTTTCCAAGAAGATGTGGCTGTGGTGTCGCACTTTGATATCAAATGGTGGCGTTGCCGACGCACTTCTGGATTACAGTTCCTTTTCAACTCACTGAAAAAACTCGGGAAAGGCACCAAATTTGTGCAGCGCCAAAGATCGTTACAAAGAATATTAGTAAACAAAGCGAAGGCTGCTAATTTCTTAAGAATTGATTTTTATGACGGCACACTAATTCAACGATTCGAGAACGTTGCCCGTTACCTAAGCGAAAGAATTCGCGTCTTGCGAATCGCGGTGGCGAGACTGAATTTTTGACGAGTTAGTAAAACACTAACTTCTAATGGCCAGGAATTCGTCGAAATCGCTTTCGCGAAAGGACACAGTGTCCGAGTAGCAAGAAAATGGCAACTATCCGAGTACATGGTTCGGGCAAAGCAACTACGCCTCTATCGGATTCGTAAGCCCCAGATTTAAAGGCGGCTATGAAATCCGCCGAATCGAATTCTCCATCACCATTCCAATCGCCTGTCGCCCAAGTGGAATTGGCCGCTATGCCATCTTCATAGTGCCCCGTCTGAAAAACTGAGATGAAATCTCGGCTATCGAAGACACCATTCAGATCTGAATCGCCAAACGACGTGCCAATAACCTCCTCGATCAAAACGCGATGATCTTCCAATGAGACTACGCCATCACCATTAATGTCGAATCGGGAATCCGCTTCGGTTGTGCGAACCGCATTGGCAAGATGGTCGATGTCGCTTACGTCACGAACTTGGTTTTCGTCAAAATCGCCAGTGATCCCGCCAACGGTCAAGATTCCAGACATTGCGTACACAGAATAAAGTTCATTTGTCATCACGAGCCAGTAACCTGTCCAGTCCTCTGTTCTGTGGTCATTTCTGCCCACAGCTACCAGTCCACCGCCATCCAATGAACAAAGAGCACCATCGACATTGACACATATTTCACCGCGGTGGCTCATACCCGTGTAAACAACGTAACTTTCGGTTACTTCATTGAATTGAGTCGTACTAATGCCGTTCTGAATTGCGGTTCTTTGTTGCCAAAGGTCTGCGTAGTCGTCAGCAATTTTGGTTTCTCCATCCACTCGAAAAATTGGGAAACCGCCATCAAAATCTGTGTGCGTGTTTTCGCGAGCGTTCACCGTTGGGAATGCCGCAATGGCCGTCCATGTTGTATCCAATGACTCCGTGAGACTTCCGGGCAGTTTGGCTTCACTTGTAACAAAATCGTTATGGGTGCATTCCCATTCTGTGTCCGCCTGAAAGGCCTGGTTTTCTAGGCTCAAGTGCTTGTTTGTAGATTGTCTTCAGCTTTGCAGCTCATGGGCCGTGGGCTCCATCTCCAGTTGGTTGATCCGTCGTAGGCAGAGTGTTTTCTCATCGTCTGAATGCGGTCGTCCCAGCGGTTGGCGATGACGAGCGAGCGGATTTGGAGCATGGCTTCGGCGGCTTCCAGCTTCCAGAACACACCGTTACCTTTGAGCCTCAAGTTGATCACGCGACGAATGCTGCTTTCGATGGCGCCGCTGCCGATGGGAATTCCTTGGGAGCGAAAGTAGGGATACTTTAGTCGCCCGGCTTTGCCATGTTTT
>JAGQOZ010000388.1 GCA_020426955.1 Planctomycetales bacterium | reverse complement strand
GTAAAGTGGCATCGTGACTACTCCGTGCTAAGAGAACTTAGGAGAAAACGGAACTATGGGATGTTCCAAGCCCTGATTTTAAGGATCTGCGCGGGAACTCGTCAACTTGCCCGATCGGTGGTTTGGCCTTTTTATGAAGCTTTGTAGTTAAGTGGCTTTTGCCGATTTGGGCAACCGATGGTGTAAGTTCGAATACGCGTTTTGAATCTGCGCATTCGCCGTTCTCGGCGGGATTTCCTAGCCCGAAGCGTTAGAGCGTCAGCGAGGGCCCACAGAAGCGTTCAAATTCCCCGTCACTTACGTGTCGGGCTAGGGAAAGGCGCAACTTCAACAAATACACGTTAGGTAGCAGGGTTTACAGTGGTTGACCGAAAGCGTGAAATGTGTCGTAAATGCACGTAAATGGGCGATTCGTCACACACAAGCGGTGTGTGTTTCGTCGGAAGAAAAGTAAGCAGAAAAGCATAACCTCATGAGTCAGGCAATTCCTTCGTCTTCACAAATTTCGCGTCGTCGGCAACCTCAGTGGGCCCGCCGAATTCTAATGGTGGGTGTTTTCATTGCCATTATCACCGTTCTGCGCATGTGGATTCCCCACGAGATCGCCATGTGGCATCTGGCAAAGGCGGGCAGCATTCTAAAACAACTGGACGAACCGATAGACGATGACGAATCATCCGAAACCAAACGGCACCAGATTTTTAGTCAGGCCTTTGAAGAATTGGACAAGGCGGCTTCTTGGGCCGGCAAGGATCCTGCCGTGTTCTTGGCTCGAGCTCAAGCGCGAATGCGAGAAATTCGCTATTTGCCGCCGGACGACCTGCAGGCGGCTTGGCGATCCGTCGAATACGATCTGTCGGAAGCAATCAAACTTCGCCCGGCAGTTCCCGATTTTTATCGGCTACGTGCCAACGCGAATTATGCTTTAGGTAAAGCCGAAGACGCCATTCGCGACAGTTCGATGTTCATTCAAACACTGACAGATATCCCCAACTATCCGTCATTTATGTATGCGGTAGCACTCAATCAACGTGCTTACATGCGAGCACTCACCGGACGAGAAATCTCGGAAGGCTTGGACGACATTCAAAAAGCATTTCAGATTTCGGGCAAGGAAAAAGAAGAAGGAAGCTTCTTGGATACGCGCGGTTATCTGCGATTCAAGAACGGTCAGCTCGACGACGCATTGATCGATGTGACGCGAGCTCTCAAGCTGATTCAAAGTGAATCGATCGACGAGGAAGGCGAAGCAATTGCTGCTCGAGAAGAAGCGATAGGCGTGGTCTACTATCACCGATTTGAAATTTTGTCCGCTTTGGGAAAAGAAGATTCGGCTCAATTCGATTACGACGAAGCGATGAAACGAGACTACGATCCTGAGCGAGGAATCTTCTAGCGCAGGCGGTGACACTGGGTTCGCCCGCCCCGTAGTTATGCCCCATCAAGTTTGGGGCGAATATCACTTGTTGGCAAGTTTGGCCAAATCTTTGATCAACAATTCGTCGTCCGGAAAGCGTCCTTCGGTCAATTTCGAGTAGACCAGTTTTCCGTCCACCGTCAGTTCGAAACACCCGCCGCCGGATGGCTGCAGTTCAAACGATTCTACCTTCTGCTTATAGATGGTCAGAACTTTGGACGCCAAACTGACGGCCTTCGGTTCGTAGCCTCACTGCGAACAATAGCGAAGATGGACTTTCATGTAGGTCTTTCCGGAACGTTGCCAATCGAAATGGACTATTTCTTAGATTTCGCCTTCTTTTTGGCGGCTTTTTTGACCGTTGTCTTCTTCTTCGTTGCCTTGGCGGCAACCTTCTTCGGAGCAGCTTTCTGGGCTGTTGCCTTTTTCGCCGAAGTCTTCTTGGTAGGCGTTTTCTTTTTGGGAGCGGCCTTCTTTTTAGTCGAACCGCCAGACGCACTCTTCGATTTCTTGAACGCCTTGTCCCAATTGTCAGAATACTGTTCAGATGAACCAACTCGAACGATCGACATTACACTAACCTCTCAATAGTTCGTGTTATTCAAATCCGACATCCACGGTCGGACTTTTCAAAAATGGATCAGCAGACGTTTCATTCGGCCTGAAGGCGGTACTACGAACTTTGGCAATGAGTTTGTAGTACCGGCTTTAGACGGCAGCGTTACAATTCTTTGGCCAATTAAATAACGCATCAACTGGAAAACGACGCACTAGTAAAACAAAACACAGCTGTAGGTCAACCCGCAATTCTATTTTGCACCGACATTAGTGCTGGAGTTTTCGGTATTTGAAACGAGGCGGAGCGTCTATGTCAATTCCCAATCGCTGCCGTCGCTGTTGTTCGTACGTTTGATAATTTCCTTCGCACCAATGCACGTAGGCGTCACCTTCAAACGCCAAAATGTGAGTGGCAATTCGATCCAAGAACCACCGATCGTGGCTAATGACCACCACGCAACCGGCGTAGTTTAGAATCGCTTCTTCCAACGCGCGAAGCGTGTCCACATCCAAGTCATTCGTCGGTTCGTCCAGTAATAGTACGTTGGAACCTCGCCGCAGCAGCTTGGCCAAGTGCACTCGGTTTCTTTCACCGCCCGACAGATCGCCTACCTTCTTCTCTTGGTCCTGGCCTTTGAAATTAAACCGAGAAACATATGCGCGGGAATTAATCTTCTTGCCGCCCATTTCTAACGTGTCATGTCCACCGGAAATTTCCTGGTAGACGGTGCTGTTCGGCGACAGGGCGTCGCGGTTCTGGTCTACATAGCCCATTTCCACGGTGTCACCAATCTTGAGCGAACCGGTGTCGGGCGTTTCTTCGCCGGTGAACATGCGAAACAACGTAGTCTTACCAGCACCGTTTGGCCCGATGATTCCAACGATTCCGCCCGGCGGCAAGCGAAACGCTAAATTGTCAATCAGCTGGCGATCCCCAAACGCCTTACTAATGGAATTGGCTTCAATCACCACTTCGCCCAAATGACGCCCCGGTGGAATCTGTAACTCGAATTCATCAATCCGCTCTTCAAACACTTGATTCGAAAGCTCTTCGTAAGCGTTGATACGAGCTTTATTCTTGGCTTGACGAGCTCGCGGAGATTGGCGAATCCATTCGAGTTCGCGTTGAAGAGTTTTCTGACGAGCTTTCTGGGCCTTTTCCTCATGCGCCAAACGATCTTGCTTTTGCTCTAACCACGAAGAATAGTTCCCTTCCCACGGAATTCCTTTGCCTCGATCCAGCTCCAAAATCCATTGAGCCACGTTGTCCAGGAAGTACCGATCGTGCGTCACAGCCACAATCGTTCCAGGATAGTCTGCCAAATGGCGTTCCAGCCAAGCAATGGCGTCGGCATCCAAATGGTTGGTCGGTTCGTCCAGTAACAAAAGATCCGGCTGACGCAGCAAAACCTGGCACAAGGCAACTCGACGCCGTTCGCCACCAGACAGTTTGGACACGTCAGCTTCTTCCGGAGGCAGATTCATTGCGTCCATGGCAATTTCCAGTTGGCGATCCAAATCCCACAGGTTGCCTGCGTCAATCTTGTCCTGCACACGAGCCATCTCGTTGCACAACTTTTCCATTTCGTCATCACTAAGTGGTTCGGTCAGCTTCATGCTGATTTCATTAAACCGATCCAGTAATGCTCGTTTTTCTGCGACTGCTAGCTGGACGTTTTGCCCAACATTCAGATTGCTATCCAGCGTGGGTTCTTGCGGAACATAGCCGACAGAAAATCCGCCGGTCAACTTTGCCTCGCCGTCAAAGTCTTTGTCCACGCCCGCCATGATGCGTAGCAACGTACTCTTACCAGCACCATTACGCCCCAGCACTCCGATTTTGGCGCCTGGGTAAAATGCCAGCCAGATATCGGACAAAACCGCTTTGGCGCCGTGTTTCTTGGTGAGGCTGGAGATCGTGTAAATGTATTGTTTTCCCATAATTCTTGCTCTTGCCAGTGAATCGAAGGAATCCCTTTATTCGGAAAAGTCTTGGCACAATCTGAGTCGTTTTTAGACGTTCGAACCGAATCGTGCGAGACACCCAGTCGTATGTGTCGCAAATCGCGTCACTACGAAGTAAATGTTAAACCTTGCGGACTGGTGCGGTAGTGTCGGTAATCCGCACTGTACGCTGCCCTACGAAATTCTTGGTTGAAGCGGTCGTGCTTCGTCGATCTCTCAGGTGTTCACCTTCCTTGAGTGGCAATGCCACACCAACCGCTAAGGACGACCGAGGTACGAGCACCCCTACACATTCCTCAATGCTCGCCCCGCATCCGCTTGGTCTTCTTGGCACAGCTTCCCACCGAGAGCGTGGTTTTTCCCTGGAACCACGCTCTCTGTTTTTTTGTCATCCTACTCTAGCCATGCAACGCCGACTCTTCGACACAAAATTGGACCACGCCCGCCATCTATTCCCATTCAATGGTGGCTGGTGGTTTACTGCTAATATCGTAAACCACTCGATTCACGCCCTTTACTTCGTTGATTATTCGCGTGGAGATGCGAGCCAGCAAGTCGTATGGTAAATGGCTCCAATCTGCGGTCATGAAATCATCAGTATTCACGCAGCGAATGGCGATAGCGTTTTCATAGGTTCTGGCGTCTCCCATGACTCCGACGCTTTGCACTGGCAGCAACACGGCGAACGCTTGCGAAGTAGACCGATACAGCTCGGCCGCTTTGATTTCTGAAACCACAATGTCATCGGCGTGACGCAAGGTATTCAAATTCGGTTTTGTGATTGCCCCCAAGCAGCGAACGGCCAAACCAGGACCGGGGAACGGATGTCGCCAGAGGATTTCATCCGGCAAACCGAGTTCCGCGCCCAGTCGGCGTACTTCGTCTTTGAATAAATCGCGTAGTGGCTCAATCAATTCAAACCCCAATTCTTCGGGCAAACCACCTACATTGTGATGCGTCTTGATGGTGGCGGCTGGGCCGTCTTTAGCTGCACCACTTTCAATCACGTCCGGATACAGCGTGCCCTGGGCCAAGAAATGAGCATCTTGAATCTGTTTGGCTTCTTCCTGAAAGCATTCCACAAACGTGTGACCAATCCGAGTTCGTTTGAGTTGTGGATCGGTGACGCCGTCCAGCACTTGCAAAAACCGGTCTTCGGCTTTCACAACGTGCAGGTCGGTCTTGAAATGGTCTCGAAATTCACGGATCACCGCGTCCGCTTCATTGAGCCGAAGAAGGCCATTATCGATCAAAATACACGATAGCTGCGAACCAATCGCTTTGTACAACAGCGCTGCCGTCACGGCCGAATCCACACCGCCGCTCAGCCCACAGATCACTCGACGCTGGCCCACCACTTGCCGAATTCGCTCGATCGTCTCAACTGCAAAATCACCCAATCGCCACGTACCAGCACATCCGCAAACGTTTATCAAAAAGTTGCGCAGAATCTTGCCGCCCAGCGGAGTGTGGGTGACTTCGGGATGAAATTGCAGCCCGTAAACCGGCAGCGATCGATGCTTGACGGCCGCATAGGGACAGGTGGAAGTCTTGGCCAACGCCGTAAACTCCGGCGGAATGGATGCAACTTGATCACCGTGACTCATCCAAACTTCCGTGGCGTCCGGGATTTCCTGAAACAACTTTTCTGAAGACGTGATCTCACACCTAGCTCGACCGTATTCTCGTGATGGAGTACTGGCCACTTCGCCACCTAGTGCATTGCAGGCCAATTGCATGCCGTAGCAGATGCCTAACACCGGCAGCCCCATGTCAAAGATGCCGGGATCGCATTTGGGTGCGTTAGATTCGTAAACACTGGAAGGTCCGCCGGAAAGGATCAAGCCCGAAGGATGGTGCTGGCGAATGCGTTCAACCGAAATATCGTGGCGAACAATTTCACAATAGACGTTTTGTTCACGAACTCGCCGAGCAATCAGCTGGGCGTACTGGGACCCAAAATCCAGCACCAAGATACGTTCGCTGGTAATGGCGGCGTTGGCAACCGAGCTGACGTCCGTCGAAGTGCTCATCATCCGT
>JAGQOZ010000387.1 GCA_020426955.1 Planctomycetales bacterium | reverse complement strand
GGAAGCCAGTGACTACGCCGTCGAGGAATTGGCTCTGGCGGTCGAAGAATCGGAACAAGTGTTTAGCCAGATGGCTCAAGAGCGAGAAGACGTGGCGGGTCGTTTGAACGAACTGCAATCCGCGTTGCAGCAAATTGATCAACGTGCGCAAGCGGTGGAAGCGGATGAAGCCAGTTTGGCGAGCTTGGCCGACATGCATCAGGCCGCTCGTCAATACATGCAAATTCGTTGTGCCGCCGTGCTGCTGCAGCATCAGATTGAACGGCATCGAGCGAAACATCAGAACCCGATTTTGAAGGCGGCGAGTGTTTTCTTTCGACAGCTCACTTGCGCTGAATTCGACGGATTGAGTGTTGTGTACGATGATGCCGATCGAGCACTCATTGTAGGAGTTCGCGCGAATAGCGACGTGCCCGTTCAGGTCGAACAGATGAGCGGTGGAACTCGAGATCAGTTGTTTTTGGCTTTACGTCTGGCCTATCTGGAAAGTCGCATGCAGCAACATCCGCCCATGCCATTGATTGTGGATGACATTTTGATCGAATTCGATAATGATCGTTCGGCGGCGGCGTTGCAGCTGCTGGCGGAATTTTCGTCCCAGACGCAAGTCATATTCTTCACGCACCATCATCATTTGATAGACGTCGCCACTCGCGCCGGCGTCCAGCCTTTCCAGCTGACCTACTTGGAACCGCCCAGCGCGCAACGCCGTCATTCTCGTCCGGCTTAAAAGCGTTCGAGAATGGAATGAGCGACAACGTGTTTGCACGCAAGCAAACAGAGTATTTACCGTCGGCTAGCGCCTTGACGCTCACTTAGTTCGGGCAGAAATAGTTCGCGAGATACTTGGGTGGAAAACACTAGGACCTGTTTGTCGTTCTGTAACGGCTGTGTTCGCGCGGTATACTAGGTCGCGAAAAGAGATACATTAAGAAAAAGGAAAAGGAACCCACATGCCTTGTGCAAAACGAACCATGATTGTGACGCTCGGCCTGCTTTCGGCCATGATTTGGAGCGTCACAAACGCCGCGGACCAACCCAATATTTTGTTGATTGTGGCGGACGATATGGGTTACGGCGATCCAGGTTGTTACAACGCGGATTCCAAGATTCCGACGCCGCATATTGATCGTTTGGCGCAACAAGGAATGCGATTTACCGATGCGCATGCGGCAGCTTCGGTCTGCATTCCTTCGCGATATGCGTTGCTGACAGGTCGATATCCGTTTCGCCGCAGAATGCACGAGCGACAAGAAGCGGTCATTGAAGCGAATCGTTTGACCGTGCCGCAAATGTTGCGAACCGCAGGTTATACAACCGCCATGGTTGGCAAGTGGCATTTGGGTTTTGACGAAGGAGCCAGCTACCAAGTGGCCGAGCAACTATTTGGCGGGCCGGTGGATCGAGGTTTCGAATCGTGGTTTGGTATTCACACATCACTTGATTTTGAACCTTATTATTACACTCGAAATCGAACGCCTGTCCAGATGCCGACGGCCAGCACGCCTGACAGTGCTTCGGAAGGCTGGAGCCCAATTCAAGGAGCGTTTTGGCGCGCCGGGCGAAGAGCACCCGACTTTCATCATCAAGATGTCACGCCGAAGTTCACGGACGAGGCCGTTGCGTATTTGCAAAACCGTTCGCCCGCAGATGCCAATCCATTTTTCTTGTACGTGGCATTTCCTTCGCCCCATACACCGTGGGTGCCGACCGAAGATTTTTCAGGAAAAAGCCAGGCCGGTTTGTACGGTGACTTTGCGTTGCAAGTAGACGCCATGATTGGCCGCATTTTGCAGACACTGGATTCGCAAGGATTGAGCGACAACACGCTGGTGATTTTCACCAGTGACAACGGTCCGGTGTGGCTGGCAGAAAACGTGCAACAGTATTCGCACCATTCGGCAGGACCGCTGAAAGGCATGAAGGGCGATGCGTGGGAAGCGGGACATCGTTTGCCGTTCATCGTTCGCTGGCCGAGCCACGTGGAACCGAATTCTACGTCGGACCAACTGATTTGCTTTACCGATGTCCTGGCCACTCTGGCGGATGTCACCGGCGTGGAAACGGCTGCTGGTCAAGCGGAAGACAGCATCAGCTTTTTGCCGACCTTGCAAGGCGAACCAAACAAGAACGCTCGACGCACCTGGCGTTGGGGTAGTGGTGATTTTCGAGTCATCCGGCAAGACCAATGGAAGCTGATTACGGGATTGGGGTCCGGAGGATTCAGTCAGCCCAAACGAATCCAGCCTGCGCCCGATGGACCACAAGGCCAGCTGTACGATCTTGCCAATGATCTGGGCGAAACGAACAATCTGTGGCTGGAAAAGCCGGAAATCTTGCAGCGATTGTTGACTTTGGAAGATTGATTCTGTTCGCAAAGTAGGGTGTGACAGAACACCGTTCAGCAGCAGGCACTGGGGGGGCGACAATCCAGCGGAAACTGGTATCCTGTGTCACCAAACGGACGCCTTCGCGATCCGGTTTTGACGTTGGCCGACTTAACTGGAATGGAAACTCCATGTCAAATTTGTCGATTGTTGCGGTGCAGACCAAGACGCATCAGAAACAGTTCTTGGAACTCCCGTGGAAGCTTTATCACCATGATCCCAATTGGATTCCGCCGCTGCGGATGAACCAAGCGGAACTGGCGGGCTTCAAGAATCATCCGTTCTATGATGACGCACAATGTCAGGCCTTCATCGCTATGCAGGATGGCCAAGTGTGTGGCCGCATTTTGGCCATCGTCAATCACGCTCATAATCGAAGGTATGACGAAAAACGGGGCTTCTTTGGTTTCTTTGAATCAATTGACAATCAAGAAGTGGCGAACGGACTGTTTCACTCCGCTCGACAATGGCTAGGCGAACACGAAGTCACTCAGCTCCGAGGTCCTTGTAATCCGTCTATGAACTATGAATGCGGCCTGCTGGTTGAAGGCTTTGACAGCCCGCCGATGTTCATGATGACGTATAACTTGCCGTATTATGGTCAGCTGATTGAAAATTGTGGGTTTCAGAAAACCCAAGATTTGCTGGCGTTCTGGGGGCATGTGGACATGCTGGAAACGCTGGATAAAAAATTGGCGTTTGTCACAGAAGAGGCGATTCGGCGGTTTGATGTCAAGCTGCGTCGTTTGGATCGAAAGCATTTCAACCGTGATGTTCGCATCTTCCTGGACATCTACAACAAATCGCTGGTCGGAACCTGGGGCTTCGTTCCTCTTTCTGACGGCGAATTAGATCACATGGCGGCTTCGCTCAAGCACCTGATTGCGCCGGAAATGACCACGTTTGCGGAAGTGGACGGTAAACCCATTGGTTCCATCTTTGGACTGTTGGATTACAATCCCAGAATCAAAAAAATTGACGGCAAACTATTCCCGTTTGGCTTTCTGCGACTGTTGTGGAATCGCAAGGCCATCAAGAATATTCGCTTGATCAGCACCAACGTGGTTCCGGAATATCAAAAATGGGGTATCGGCTTAGTCCTGTTGTCTCGCTTGGTGCCGGACATTGAAGCTTGGGGAGTGGAAGAGGCTGAATTTTCTTGGGTCTTAGAGACCAACCATTTGTCTCGATCCAGTCTAGAACGAGGCGGCGCGAAACTATACAAAACGTATCGACTGTACGACGGCTAATCGGTTCGAATTATCCGATCCGTTGTCAACTGCATTCACACTAACGTGGATGTCAACATGGATTCGACCGAATCAACATCAACGCCCATCACGCAGACACAAGATCTTGTGGCTCTGGCCGATCGCGTATTAGCATCGCCAGATTTTTCGTCGGTGATCGCGGCGTTGGAATCCAGCCGTGTTGCCACCATCGACGGCATTTGGGGTTCGTCTCAAGCGTTGGCCGTGGCGGCGTTAGCCAAGCGACGTGACAAACGGCCCGTGGTTGTTGTCTTGCCGACGATGGCGCATTGTGACGATTTCATCGACGACTTTCGCCTGTTTAGTCACGAACGTTTTGATACGTTTCCCGCGCTGCAAGTGGCCAAAGGGGAACGAGTGCTGATGGATGAAAACGCTGGCGATCGCCTGCGGATTCTGAAATCTTTGGCGCATCACACGGCGTCGCCATTGATTGTCACGTCAATTCAGAGTCTCTTGCAGCCATGTCCATCGGCTCAGACGTTGGCAGCCAACAGCCGTTCCCTTGCCGTGGGTGAACGCCTGAGTGCCGACGAATTTGCTAGTTGGCTCGCCGAACACCGGTATCACGCCACTTCGGCTGTCGAACTTCCGGGCGAATTTTCGTTACGCGGCGGCATTTTGGACATCTTTGCCAGCGATTGGTTGCATCCGGTTCGCATCGAATTCTTTGATGATGAAATTGATTCAATTCGAGAATTCGACATTGAAACGCAACGCAGCATTCAAACACTGGATCGAATTGAAGTTACCGTGATGGCCGCCGTGTCTGATGCCGGTACCACTGACAGTTTTGTGTCACACGTGCCGTCGTCCACTTGGTTTGTTTTGGTGGAATTGGAAGAATTGCAAAAGGAAGCCAAGGCCTTTCTGGAACGGAGCGAACCGGAAGCCGGTTGCTGGTCACTGCCCGTTGTTTTGCAAGGCATTCACGGTCATGGGCATCTGCACTTGGCCAGTCTGGCCATGGGGCACGAAGGGACGTCCATTCGACTGGGGATTGAATCGGTCGAACGGTTCAGCGGAGAAATCAACAAGGTTCGCGACGAACTCGATTCCGCCGCCGGCAATTTTCATGTTTACATGGTGGCAGAAACGTCTGCCGAGATTCAGCGGTTGCATGAAATTTTGGCTGAAACCAAAACGGTCTGCGACGGTCGACTGGCATTTGTCGAAGGTCGCCTGACGCACGGTTTTCGGTTGGTGGATTCCAACACGCTGGTAGTCAGCGGTAATGAACTGTTCCACCGCATGCACTTGCGCCGCATGGCCAAGCGCCGACCCGGTAAGGCCATTGATAGCTTCTTGGATCTGCGCGAAGGCGACTTGGTGGTCCATCTGGCTCACGGGATCGCTCGATACCGAGGCCTCAAGCTGTTGCAGAAGGAAGGCCAAGTCGAAGAGCATTTAGAGCTAGAATTTCACGGCGGCACCAAGATCTACGTCCCGGCCGCACGGATTGAGATGGTGCAGAAGTATGTGGGGGGACGTAAAGTTCGACCCAAACTGGCTACCATCGGCGGCAAACTGTGGCAGAAGCAAAAGAAAGCGGCCGAACTTTCCGTGCAGGATCTGGCGGAAGAGCTGTTGGAAGTGCAGGCCAAACGAGCTTCTCGATCGGGCATCGCCTTTCGCAATGAAACAGAATGGCAACGAGAATTCGACGCGGCGTTCCCCTACACCGAAACGGCGGACCAGCTGACCGCCATCGACGCGGTGGCCGACGACATGGCCGCGCCACGACCCATGGATCGCTTGATTTGCGGTGATGTGGGGTTCGGCAAAACGGAAATTGCCATGCGAGCGGCCTTTCGCGCGGTGGATCATGGCTACCAAGTAGCGGTGTTGGTACCAACCACCATCCTGGCCGAACAGCACTATCGCACGTTCAAAGAACGCATGGCTGAATTTCCATTTTCTATTGGCAAACTCAGTCGGTTTTGCACCTCGGCCGAACAACGCGAAACCATTAAACTGCTCAAGGCCGGAGCCGTGGATATTGTGATTGGTACGCATCGCTTGGCTTCCAAAGACGTCAAGTTTCACAATCTGGGTTTGCTGGTCATTGACGAAGAACAACGCTTTGGCGTGGAAGTCAAAGAGCGGCTGAAGAAACTCAAGAATTCGGTTGATGTCCTGACGCTCAGCGCCACGCCCATTCCTCGAACGCTGCATTTGTCGCTGACGGGAATTCGCGACATCAGTAATCTGGAGACGCCGCCTGAAGATCGAGTGCCGGTGGAGACCAAGGTGACTCGCTGGAGCGATGCGCTGATTCGCAACGCTTTGCTGCGAGAATTGAATCGCGGCGGGCAGGCGTATT
>JAGQOZ010000386.1 GCA_020426955.1 Planctomycetales bacterium | reverse complement strand
AATGCCGCAAGCGATTGCTCGCATCCAGGCCGCTCGCGCTACGGGACAACAAGTAACCGCGGACATTTATCCGTATATCAACAACGGACTTGGAATTGCGGCGCTGATTCATCCCGCGCACTTTGCTGACGGTTTTGATGCGTTGATTCGACGGCTGGATGATCCGGAATTGCGGCGAACAATTCGTCACGAAATGGAATCAACCGACGGGTGGGAGAACTGGTACCGCCATGCTGGACATGATTGGAATCGGATTGTCATTGGACGCAGCAATCACACGAAGTATTCTGCATCGGATGGTCAATCGGTGGCCGCGATTGCTAGGCTCGTCCAAGAAGATCCTTGGGACACGTTCTTTGCCTTGGTACAGAGCGGCGCGTTTGCGTTGCCCGAAACAATGACCGAAGCGAACAAGATCGTTGCCATGCAGCAACCGTTCATTTCGTTCTGTACCGATGTGGGGCCGATTAGTGTGGACCGAGCTGCTTCGCATCCTCGAGCGTTCGGTGCGTTCCCTCGATTGCTAAGCCGATATGTTCGCGATTTAGGTGTGCTGTCGCTAGAACAAGCGGTTTCACAGGCCAGCGCCGCCGCGGCCAATGATGTGTTGGCGTTGGATCGAGGCCGTATTGCAGTGGGCTTGGCGGCGGATGTGATTGTGTTTGATTTTGATGCCATTCAAGATCGAGCTGACTTTGTAAATCCCGCCGCCATGTCCGAAGGGGTACAGCACGTTTTGGTTAACGGCCAATTGGTACTAAAAGATGGCGAGTTTACCGGCGCCAAGCCGGGGCGAATTTTGCGAGGTCCCGGTTATCAACTAGCTCAAGCACCGCATCAAGTCAAAGCGAAGGAGACGGAACCGCGATTCGCGAGTTTTGATCGGCGTATTCAGGCATTCATGCAGAAACATCGCGTTCCCGGAATGGCAGTGGCGATGACCCAGGATGGAAAACTGGTCTTTTCGCAAGGGTATGGTTACGCGGATATCGCCACAAGGGAACGGGTCCAGCCCGATAGTCTGTTTCGCATTGCCAGTATTTCCAAACCAATCACGGCTGTGGCGGTGTTGCAGTTGGTGCAATCTGATCGACTGAAGTTGGACGATTGCCTGCTGGACGTATTGGACTTGGACGACCACATAGCGGCGGCTGGAGATGCGTTTGATCCAGCTTGGCGGAAGATCACCGTTCGACATCTTTTGCAGCATCGCGGAGGTTGGGATCGAGATGTTAGTTTTGATGCCATGTTTCAATCGGTCCGGTTCGCTCAGCAAATGGACGTACCTGCTCCGGCCAATCAAGCGACGGTGATTCAGGCCATGTTGCGGCAGCCGCTGGATTTCGAACCGGGCCAGCGCTACGCGTATTCGAACTTCGGCTATTGCTTATTGGGTCGAATCATCGAACATGTCACTCGTCAGGATTACGAGACTTATGTCCGTGACCAAGTGTTGTCACCGATAGGAATTACTAACATGCGCATCGGTGCAACTCGGCTTTCAGGCCGAGCGGCCAGCGAAGTGCGTTATTATCAGCCGGGAACGGGCAAATCCGTTTTTCAAGATGATTTGGGGCAAGAAGTGCCGTGGCCGTACGGGGCATGGCATTTGGAGGCAATGGATTCGCATGGAGGTTGGATTGCATCGGCAGAAGATCTGGCTCGCTTTGCAGCAGAGCTGGACGACTCGAATACGTGCCGGCTGTTAAACGCAGCTTCGCTAGAGCAAATGCATGTTCGGCCGCCAGGACTGGCCGGCTTCGCGGAAGATGGCAGCGAAAAGGAAGTGTTCTATTCGCTCGGTTGGCTGAATCGAGTGTTGGCGAACGGCAAGGTGAATCATTGGCACACCGGTTCGTTATCTGGCACCTCTGCCGTGCTGATACGTCGCCATGACGGAGTCAACTTAGTTGCGTTGTTGAACACTCGAACCAGTCCCACTTCGTCTCATTTAGGAAAAGACGTGGACCAAGTGTTACACGCGGCAGCGAACGAAGTGGAAGACTAACGCTGGCGTTTTGGGCTGTGACGAACAGTCGATTTCGGCGAAGTGTCATTCAAGCACGGATTATCCCGAGGTGTTGATTGAACGAAACGAATAAGGCTCAAGAGCTCGTTTGTGTCATGACGGAAAGGATACAGTGGATGCTTCGGCGTCCGCTCATGTATCCTACCGCGATGGAGTACGAGGAGGACCTCCGGCATTGTCTGTGGACTTTCGCATTTCTTGAGGGCTTGGTCGACGAATATGCAAGGGCCATGGAAGTGTCTTTTCCTGCCGATGTGTCAACGTACGGTACGGTCGCAAGAAGTTTTTGGAAGATGCATTATCCGCCCGATAGCAAGCCAGAGACTGGCTGTGACAGCGCTGTTAGCACAAGTCACCGGGAAGCTTCAATGTATATTGCCGAAGTCTACCGTAATATTGCTGAGGCCCTTGGGGTTCGCTTGCCGGTGGAAGACGACTTGATTGGTAGCGAATGACGTCGACGCGCCGACCATCTTGCTTGAAATGGGTTGCAGTTGATTTCAGTTGGTGCCATGTGTTGGGTGCCAAGTCGCCGGCGGTCGAATGCGCCGTCGCGGCTGAAAGAACATGGTAGTAAAGTTGCCGTCGTCGTTTTCGCGTTGTGTACAGATCTGCGCTTTAGGTGCATTTGAGCTACCGTTCGGATCGATCAGCGTCGCGAGCGAATCTCGTTGCTCCAGAAGTTCACCAACGAGCCTCCGTTTTCCCGTAGTTCGTTGCCGACTCATCGCCGACCGCCTCGCAGTTGCTTCGCATTAGACGTCCAGTGAGAATCTAGCGTGCTTCCAAGATCGCTGGACCATTTCGCATCGTAGGTGTAAGCGTCCAGCTGAAAGACGTAGACTAAGTCGGCCGAATTAAAGACGCCATCGCCGTTCCAATCTCCTTGGCTTGCATCCGCCGTTTCAGCAGTCTCGAACTTGCCTGCTTGGAAGACCGCGACAAGGTCACTGGAATTGAAAACGCCATCGTTGGTCGTATCGGCCACAAAGCGGTTTTCAAGCCACGTCCACGAACTACCTGCCAAGCGCATAACGTCCAGGTCGCCGTCATTGTCCCAATCGGTCAACCGAGTCTCGGCGGCGCGAACAAAACTCGTTCCAAAATAACGTGCCTCTGAGTAGCGATCTGGCTCAAATTGTTCGTGCCAGGCGAGCCAGTGATTTGCTCCAACCACAATGTCGTATTTACCATCGCCATTCATATCCGCGATTCTCACTTCTCGTCCGTCACCGATTGGAAATTGGTGTATCAACGAAAAATCGCCGTTGGCAAACTTATATACCTGCATGCTGTCAGAAGATCGAGCGGCAAACGTGTCCGGCACGGAGTCGTGATCGGTGTCGGCAAAGTCAAAGGCTCCGCTGGCGTAAACCGAAAGCGCAACCCTGTGAAATTGGTCAACGTCATTTCGAAGCCAAATTCGCATCGACGGTATGATCACGTCCAGGTCGCCATCGTGTTCAAAATCGATGACCTTCATTTGGGGAGCAAGGCCGGGACGAAACGACAATAGCTCGTCACTGCTTAATTCTCCGGCGTTATTCTGCAGAAAAGCTATCTTGCCGTCGAATGAATTTTCGACTGTCAGGAAATCATCGTCCCCGTCACCATCAAAATCATCGACAATCACTTGTTCGTATAGACGTAGTGAAGGTAGCGGCTGCCGACAGAAAAAACTTCCGTTCCCGTCAGCGTTTTCGATAACGACATAAGTTAATCGACGATTCTGGTGACCAAACATCACGATATCCTGATCGCCGTCACGATCTATATCGGTTGCGACAAACGTTCCCAGCCCGCTTGTGCCAGCGCCTTCAATGGGTTGAACCGATTCGAAGTCACCATTCTCATCGGAATCCTTGAGCCAAACGATTTCGCCGGTTCGCTCTTTCGCAATTATTTCCGAATGCCCGTCATTGTCGACGTCGACAAACGACAAGAAAACTCGGTCTCCAATTTCAAGCTGTTGATCCGTAAAACGCCGAGGAGAACTGGGGCGGTCTGGAACGTCACCGGGACGATGCAATTGTCCTGTGAGGCCGTCAAGCCACACGGTGCCGCCGTAGTAGAGATCCATGATGCCATCGCCATTGAAGTCACGCACGGTAATTGGATGGCCATGTTCCAAAACGCTGATGCGTTCGCTTTGTCCACTTCGGGAACTATCTGCTATCTTCCACGATATGTCATAGGAATGATCAAATTGGATTATGTCCAAATCGTTGTCTTGGTCGATGTCGTCGAGAGTTTCAGAGAAATAATCGGCATAGCCCAATGCATATTGTGAATCGCCGGAAAGCTGGCCCTGTCGATTCAACTTTAGCCGTACGGTCACTTCGTCCGGAAAATTGCACGGCGAACTATAAAAGACGTCGTCCCATCCGTCACCGTCGTAATCACGAAAGTACCCGGACGTAGTGCAAAGGAAACCGGCTCCAACAAGTTCGCTTTCGAATTCACCTGATGGCGTTCCTTTGTCTAACCATAGTGCAGTGCAATCCTTGCATTCATCGGTGTCGCGTTCGACAAGGTAATCCAGATACCCGTCGCGATCAAAATCTGACACGTGAATGCTGCGCCTTGCGTCTGCCCTGATTCGCCGGAAATCGCCACGTCCGTCGATGTTTTCGAACAAGAACGCCGTCGAATCGTTGGCGGCAATTACATCCAGGTCGCCATCGCTGCCAATGTCTAGCAGCTTGAGCAGAGTCAAATCTGGAACGGGCGAGTTGAATTCGTGATATATTTCGAACGCTCCGTCGATGTTTTCATACCAACCCGAATCGTCCACTACGAGATCCAAGTCTCCGTCACCATCCAAGTCACCTGCGGTCGAAAGGGTCGCTTCGGCCGTAATGATATGCGTAGTAAAGTTGCCGAATCCGTCGTTGTTTTCGTGCCATGTGCCGCCGTCGACAATATCTACATCGGCATCTCCATCCAGATCAATCAACGCGGTGAGCAGATGCCTTTGTTCTAGAAGTTCACCAACAAGTGTTCGGTTTCTCATGATTTGCTGCCAACTCATCGCCGTCTCCCTGTTGTTTGTTTCGCAAACCGCCAATTAGCATCGATCATGCTTGCTAGATCGCTGGCCCATTTTGCGTCGGCCCATTTCGCATCGTACGTGTAGGCGTCCCGCTGGAAGACGTAGACTAAGTCGGCCGAATCAAAGACGCCATCGCCGTTCCAATCTCCTTGTTCGAACGACGCTGATGCACCTGCCTCATAAAGACCAGACTGAAACACCTGAACCAGATCGCCGGAATTGAAAATGCCGTCATTATTCGAATCGCCCGCGAATCGTTGTTCCATGAGCGTCCAGCCTAATACGTCCCTCCGAAGAACGTCCAAGTCGCCATCTCCGTCCCAGTCGAGAACCCGGACGTCTTGACTGCGAAAGTAACTCGTTCCGATCATCCGGCGAAATGGAAAGAGTCCATCATCCGTTTGTTCAAACCAGCTGACGGCGTATTCAGATACTTCAACCAAGTCTTGATCACCGTCACCGTCCACGTCAAACCAGCGTACGTCGGTCGAAAACAAAGACATCTCTTGGACCAACTCGAAGTCGCCATCTGATTGGCGATACACGTTTGAATCTGAAGATGTCAGTAGCCACGACGAACCATCGTCATCGGCAATGGCAAACTCATCGCTCGAGACTTGGTTGGTAGTTGGAACGAAGTTGCCGTCTTCGTTCATAACCCAGAACAATTCATTTTGCTGTGTCAGTAGGCCAATATCTGGATCGCCATCGCGATCAATGTCTTGAATTTCGAATTCGATTAATGCTCCTGTACGGATTGGCATGGTCGCAATCCTGGTTGGTGAAAAGCCGCCGGCGTCCTGGATTAAGACTGTGAGTTCATAGTTTTGGTCCGCCCGATTCGAAATCACAGCGACAACATCAAGAACACCATCTTGGTCCATATCCACCGATTGCCATGACAAAACG
>JAGQOZ010000385.1 GCA_020426955.1 Planctomycetales bacterium | reverse complement strand
TACATCCAAACCCATGATGGCGGCAGGCAGCAGGCCGACGGCGGATAAGACAGAGAAGCGACCACCCACGCCATCGGGAACTTCAAAAATTTCAGGGCAACCTAGTTCTGTGGCCAAGTCAAACAGCTTACCGGAACTGCCCGTGACCGGAACAACCAAGTCTGCCAACTGTTTGGTGTCTCCGCCGACACTGACGGAAAGTGCATCTAAGAAGACGCGAAACGAAACAGCGGTTTCCAGTGTGCCGCCACTTTTGCTGATGACCACGATGGCCCAATTGGCAGCGTCGCCAGTCGATTCGGTGCGAAGAAGATCCAGCAAACCGTTGGCGCTGTCATTGTCGACATTGTTTCCTTCGAAGTAGATGCGGGGCCGTCCGCCTCGGTCTGCTCGGCTCATTTCGTTATGAAACGGATGGCAACAAGTGTCCATCAGTGCTTTGGCGCCCATGTACGAACCGCCGATCCCCAACACGACCACTCGATCACATCGTTCACGAATCCGCTCGGCCGTTTTCAGGATGCGGCCTAATTCGCTGCCTTGTCGGTCACTTCGGTAGGCAGCCAAAATCCGTTCTGGCATTTCTACAAAGCCAGCGTCCAGCGGTTGTTTTTCGGCGGGAATTGCGCCTTTGGATTCGTATAGCTGTTTGTCAACTTGCAGGACTTCGTTCCTGGCTGCTTCCAGTAGCGGAGCCAATTGATCCAAATCACCTTGATTAATGCCGTAATCAGGCAGAAGTGCGGCGGCGTAGTCGTACCGAAGCGAAGGCATGCCAGACGTTTCCTAATCTCAAGTAAGTGCGCGGACGGAGCGATACGAAGGAATGTCAATGAGGAGGCTCGCATTTCCTGTCCACGTGTGAAACCCGTGAGGATACCGCGCCACGCATAAGCGTTCCATACGGGCACAGAAAATGGGGCATATCGGCTTGAACGAATGAGCGTTATCTTATTCACTTAATCAACGGCCGAAGAAGCCGGTCAATTTTGTGTTTTGCCCCAAGCCAATCTTCTATTTCCAGCTGACTTTGCGGAGACTTTTTTGTCATGGACATTCATGATCTGACTCGTGCCCTTCATACCAAGAACGATTCCAAAATTGTGATGCTGGTGGCCGACGGACTGGGTGGCTTGCCACATTCTCCGGACGGGCCGACGGAATTGGAGGCTGCTAAGACACCTAATTTGGATAAATTGGCGCAAAAAAGTGTGCAAGGACTCAGCACACCTGTTCTGCCGGGGATTGCTCCGGGCAGCGGTCCGGGGCATTTGGGATTGTTCGGCTACGATCCGCTGAAATACCAGATTGGACGTGGAGCGTTGGAGGCCACAGGAATTGGTTTCGCGTTGCAAGACGGTGACGTGGCGGTTCGCTGCAATTTCTGCACTCTGGACGGGAACGGGAATATTTCGGATCGGCGCGCGGGGCGAATTCCGACAGAAGAAAGTGCTCCGCTGGCCATCAAGCTACGCGAAGTGAAAATCCCCGGTATCGAAGTTTTTGTCGAACCGGTCAAGGAGCATCGGTTTGTGGTGGTTTTGCGAGGCGCCGGGTTGGGCGGAAATGTCGAAGACACCGATCCGCAAGCGACCGGGGTTCCACCTCTGAAACCCAAGGCCCACGATGCTGATTCGGAAAAAACAGCGGAAGTGGCGGCGGAATTTGTTCGCCAAGCGCAAGAGTTGTTGAAAGATGAGAAAAAAGCCAATGGGTTGACCATGCGAGGCTTCGCTGCTCGGCCCAATCTGCCCACCTACCAAGCAGTGTATGGTTTACGGGCGGCCGCGATTGCCGTTTATCCTATGTACAAAGGTTTGGCGCAATTGGTTGGCATGGACATTGTAGGTGCGCCCCAAACATTGGATGAACAAGTGCAAGTGATGAAAGACCATTGGAACAAATATGACTTCTTCTTCTTGCATTTCAAATACACCGACAGCACCGGCGAAGACGGAAACTTTGACGCCAAGGTGCAGCGTACGGAAGAATTTGACGCCGCTATTCCCAAAGTGGAAGCACTCGGACCTGACGTCTTGATAGTCACCGGCGATCATAGCACTCCCAGCTATCTGAAGAGCCATAGTTGGCATCCGGTGCCCACGCTGTTGTATTCTCATTGCTGCCGCCCCGATGGAAAAACGGCGTTTCATGAAAAGGAATGTATCACGGGAGGGTTGGGACAATTTGAAGCGAAATATCTGATGTCCCTGGCGCTGGCCAACGCGGGCCGCATGGGTAAATACGGCGCGTAGTTGTCGCGGTTCGTTGTGGTTTGGTACATCGGTTTACCACAAAGGTAGTGTGCAGTGCGCCAATTCGCACAATTGGTCTTGTTGGCTGGAATGTCATAGAACATCGTTCGCTGAATCGGCTTTTTTGTTCTATACTTTGCCTATGGCGAAAAAAACGAAAACCAACAAAGCGGCAGGTGGCGACATGTCCAAGAATGGCGTCGTCGATTCGAAGAATCGTAAAACATCGGGATCAAAGAAAGCGACTTCCGGCCGTGGCAACGGTCGACCTCGAGCGGCAAAACGAGGTGACACGGCGCCGTCTCAAACGCCGGGCGGTATTGAAAGGCATGTTGTGACCGAATCGATTGACGGAGCGCAGCAAGCAAAGATTACGGCGGTTCGAGATATTGTGAACGGGGTGCCTCCGCATGATGTCGACACGCTGTCTAAAGTCTTGAAAGTGATCATGGATGGCACTTCTATTGATGATGCCGCCGTGCTTCGCCAAGCATTGCTAGACAATCCCAGCATGGGAATGAGTCGCAAGTCCAAAGCGGATGATCTTTTATCAGAAGACTGGCGCAACGGCGGATATCCGTATAAGAACTTGATGTCTCGTAAGAATTACGAGAAACAAAAATATCGTCTCCAGGTCGAGCTCTTGAAGCTGCAAGCCTGGGTCAAGCATACGGGCCAGAAAGTGGTGATCTTGTTTGAAGGTCGCGATGCCGCTGGTAAGGGAGGTACCATCAAGCGTTTCATGGAACACTTGAATCCTCGCGGTGCTCGCGTGGTGGCATTGGACAAGCCCAGCGAAGACGAAAAAGGTCAATGGTATTTTCAGCGCTACGTGAAACACTTGCCGACCGCGGGCGAAATCGTGCTGTTCGATCGATCATGGTACAACCGCGCGGGCGTGGAACGCGTGATGGGATTTTGTTCGCCCGACGAATATAACGAATTCATGCGGCAAGCCCCTGAATTTGAACGCAATCTTGTTCGCAGCGGAATTCATTTAATCAAGTTTTGGTTCTCCGTCAGTCAAGACGAACAACGCCGTCGTTTTAAAGAACGCGAAGCCCATCCGTTGAAACAGTGGAAGCTTTCACCGGTGGATAAAGCATCTTTAGATAAGTGGGACGACTACACCAAGGCTAAGGAAGCGATGTTCTTCTATACCGATACCGCCGATTCACCTTGGACGGTGGTGAAATCCGACTGCAAAAAACGAGCTCGTTTGAATTCTTTGCGGTACGTCCTTCACAAGCTGCCTTATGAAGGCAAGTCCATAGATGAAATCGGCGTGATTGATCCCTTGCTGGTTGGGCGAGCGCATGTGGTGTTTGAAAAAGGTGAACACGATTACGGCATGCCATTGCTGTAAACCACCGCTTGCCGCTCTTACGGAGTCGCCTGCCAACTTTTTACGTTTCACTTTTTCATAGCCCGAAGCGCAGCTTCCAAACTGACTGCTAGGGCGAAACGGCTGGTGTTTGCAGAAAGCGAGGATTCAGCCACACCGCTTCATCGCCTTCGATGGCTCGATCGGCCCAGTCTACCACCAGCGCCAATCGGTTCGCTGGGGCCACTTTGATTCGACAAGTGGAAATCGTATCGCCGCGAACGACTTCACTGCGAAATGCTTCGCTCCATCGCTTGTCTCGGTCCTCCACGAAAACGCGAAATCGAACGCTGCCATGCTTCATTCCATTCTGCGTGGCGACGTCGTCGATGGCCATCTCTGAAACGAACCAAGCGGTCCCCTCTGGCACGTCAACTACACACCGTGACGTGGGGCGCATCCCCAAGCCGTGTCGAAAAGCAATGCCGTTAACCTGGATGCCCAGCTGCTGCGAATTCCGATTCCTTCCTAACGGCATTGTTTGCCCCAGAAACGGCGTATGGCGAAAGTCAACGATAGGAAGATCGGCCACGTGAACAAGATGCTGAGTGTTGGCCAATTCAATGAACCGGACCAGCCGCATGTCCAGTGGGCGAAAAAACGAGTCCGCTTTCCATTGGCTGCCCAAAACAGAAACTTCCAGCGAACGTGCGTTCAATTCGACGCTGTCAGCAGGCAATAGACTCCCATCGTTTAGGCCAATCCAAAATTTCGTTTCCGGTAACGGTTTGTCGCCAATGCTCCTCTGGCCCAGCTGCAGTTGGGCAATTCGATCGGCGGAAATGGAAATTGACTGACCGGCCACTTCGATGGTCAGCATATCGTCTTGCCATTGCGTCCACGTGCCGTCCAATTTGTCACCATTGGTCAGACGTATTTCGTCTGACAATTCGGTTCGATCCGCGACTTGCTGCAGCCACGACGCTAACTTGCGATCCGTCGCCGCTGGCTGAAATCGAATCGCCTGGACATACCGCGTGGGAATGGCGAGCGAACCAAAAATGGAATGCCGAAGTGAAATCGCGTTTTTGTCCATGCGTTCGAATTCGGACGCATCAAACACTAAATATCCACCTCGTTGGAATACGATCTGCGGCCGATTCGGTTGTTTCGTCAATTGTCCCCATTGAAACACGCGGTCGCGGCTAGAGGTTTGGGGTGTGTCTACGGCAAACTCAAATTGTAGTTGGCCATCAGAATCAGTTTCTAATAGTCGAGCTGTCTGGGTAGTTCCATCGGCGTATTGTAACCGCGCAAATTCGGAGTCATTTGCCTGCGCTGTCACGCAATGCCACAACAGGAAACTGATCGCGATAAGCCTTCGCATGAACGCCTCCTTTATCTTTGGAGAATCGGTAAGACGCCACGTGGTAGCTGCAGGATAAGCAGTGACATGGCTGTGGCATATTCGGCAGAGTTAACAGTCTGGCTGTACCACGATCCGTCTTTGCGTTGCAGCCCCAATAAATTGTCTCGTATGGCAGGAAACCAGTTTTGCCAAAGCGGCCCGCCTGCCATCCACATGGCCAATGCAGCATAGTAGTGACCATAAAAAAAATAGGGCGTTTCCGAATTGTCATTTGGTTTGGGCTGAAATTGGCGAAGGAACTCAATGGCATTGGACCATTCCTTGCCGTCATACACTCCGGCCGATGTGAGCGCGACGGCTCCGGCTGCAGATCGAGCGAACTGGCTGTCGCCGCTGGGAAGTTGGTACATGAATCCACCATCGGGATTCTGGCAGCGTTTGACGTACTCCACCGCTCGATCCATGACTTGGCTATCAAAGACAATACCGCAATTCCGAGCTGCTCGTAGCGCCATCATCTGGCAAACTGTGACAGAAAGATCCGCGTCTTGGCGAAGCGGTTGGTAACGCCAGCCACCTTGGTCGTTTTGCGAATCGACAATCAGCTGTACGGCCCTGGAGAGTTTCGCTCGCAGATCCGGCCGCTGAACCATTCCATAGACTTCTGCCAAGAACGTTGTGGCGAACCCGTGTCCATACATCGGACCGTGCGAATTGGCCGCATCGACACTTACGAATCCACTGGCAGCAGAGCTATTCAAAACGTAATCCAGCAATCGATCGATCACGTTGCCCCACGGTCCTCGCCCAGGCAAGCTGCCGCTGGCCAAGAAAGCCAGTCCGGCCAGTGAAACAACACCGACATCGCGAGCATATCCGGTGGAACCAAAGCTCCCTTCTCGATTTTGCCGATCCGCCAAATACTTCAAGCCCTGGTGAATGGCGGCTAACGCATCTTCGTTGATCAGCCCAGCAGTTTGCACCGTATTCTGGCCGGACCCGGTTCGCAACATGAGATGCGATGCGGGCAATACAGTGGCAATTTGCAGCCAGTGGCGTCGGTCAATTGGATTTG
>JAGQOZ010000384.1 GCA_020426955.1 Planctomycetales bacterium | reverse complement strand
TCAGCAGAAGGTGAACTGAGCCGCAGTCCCTTTGTGCCGAACGTGGATTTGCCTCGAGGTTATGACGAATACTACGGTACTGTCTTTACCGATCCACAGATTCAGACACCGTTGGACGTGCTGCACTGGTTCGTTCCGGATCCCAATTGGCACAAAACGGGCAACGGCAACAACACGCGATGGTCACCTGCTTCCGTCTATTATGCCGGTCGATTCTATGACAACCTGATGGTGCGAGTGCGAGGGCAGTCGACGGTGAATTGGGACAAGCCCAAGTTCAAGTTTGAATTTAATCCGGGACGCCCGTTCTGGTACAGCGACACCTTGCCTGCCGTGGACGAATTTAATTTGCAGTCGCACTTTGTGGAAAAAGGAGCCACTTCGTATATGGGGGAAAACCTGGCGTTTGGTTTTCTGGAAGCAGCCGGTGTTCCCGCTCCGCATACGCAGCATTTTCACGTTCGCCAAAACGGACACTTTTATTCGCTGGCTTCGTTGATTGAGCAGATTGACGAAACCTTCTTGGAACGACATGGCTACGATGCGACCAACCCCATGTATAAAGCGAATTCGTCCAGCGCTCAATCAACATTGGCGGTCGGTCCCAATCGTACCAACTACCAAAAAGTGACTCGGCAAGATGAACCGTTCGATGATCTGATCGAATTCACCAACGGCATTAATGGCCAAATTCCCAACGTGGACCGAAGCAGTTATCTGTTTGACGCTGTCGATTTGCCGCAAGTCATTAACAATATGGCGGCCAATACCATTTTGACCAACCATGACCGGCTGACCAAAAATTATTACGTTTACAGGGATCAATCGAGTACGCAATTCTGGAACATGTTCCCGTGGGACATGGACCAAGCGTTTGCCCTGCGAACCGATGAAAATTTTGCCAGCATCTTGTATGGCGATTCCGAACATCCGCAAGCCACCGGTCAACCGATCTATCAGAACCATTTGCTGGACGCCATTCTGGATACCCCGGCTACTCGAGCAATGTACTTACGTCGGCTGCGAACCTTGTATGACGACTTCTTGGCAGCCGGTTACTTTGAACAACATATCGAAGCGTACCGTTTGCAGATTGAACAAGACGCGGCGGCCGACCACGCCATCTGGAATGCCGGGACGCTGGACGCCGGCATCGATCGACTGCATTACAATTTGGACTTTCGCCGCCGACAACTGGCAGCCGATCCGTTGCTGCCCGCTTCGCAGTATACGCACACCGACACCATTGTGCTGGACCAAGATGCTGAATCGGTTTGGTGGGTACCGACAGACAATTCGCTGGATGATCGTTGGTTCGCATCTGATTTTGTCGCAGACCATTGGCTGCCGGCGGAAGGTGGAGTGGGATACGAGCGAGGTACCGGGTACGAACCGTTCTTAGGCACCATGTATGGTTCGCTTGATCGTACTTTGCCCATTCGCTTAGATGACTGGATGGACCGCAATGGTGACGGCGATCCAGACGGGACGTCGGTCTATGTTCGCTACGAATTTGACTTGTCTGAATTTCAAGCAATCGATCGGTTGTTGCTGCGGGCGAGATTTGATGATGGAATTGTTGTCTATCTGAACGGACAAGAAGTGGCTAAGTCGGGCGTGGTCGGCGAAGGTTGGGACGCCGTGGCACTGCGCAACAATGAAGCGGATCAATCGTTCACGCAGTTCGATTTGACTCCGCTGCTGACCACTGGACAATTGACGCTGCAACCGGGGCGCAATGTCTTGGCAATCCAAGTCGTCAATCGGCAAGCCAATAGTCCCGACCTACTGGTGCAGCCGCAGTTGCTGGTTGGCCAACGTTCGCAGCAAACGTTTGATATTGCATTTGGTGAATTCTCGGACGCAACGGATGCGTCGGCTCAGCAGTATTTGCGAATTGACAATCATGAATCATCTGCCGTAGATCTATCCGGTTGGACGATTCGCGGAGCAGCCGAATTCCGTTTTGCCGCTGGCACCGTTGTACCTGCCGGTTCGTCCGTGTTTGTGGTGACAGATGCCAACGGATTCCGCAATCGCGAATTCGCTCCGCAAAGTAATCTGCAAACGTTTTTTGTGCCTGGACTGCACGGGAGTGTCCAGCCACATGGTCAGTTTGAATTGTTCGATGGTCAGGGGCAAATGATTACCAATGCCACGTGGCGAACAGAGATTACGGGCGACTTGAATCACGACGGCCAGATCAGTGTGTTGGATATTGACCGTTTGTGCGCAGCAATTCGTTCGGGCGAAGACAACCAAGCGTTTGATTTTCAAGCAGACAACCGCATCGATCAAAATGACTTACATGTGTTCATCCGCGACATTCTGAAAACTCGTCCCGGAGACGTCAACTTGGACGGCCAATTTGATTCGACCGATTTGGTGTTGGTATTTCAAGCGGGCGAATATGACGACGCATTGGTTCGCAACAGTTCTTACGCCACCGGAGACTGGAACTGTGACCAAGAATTTGATTCGGCCGACTTCGTCACGGTGTTTCAGTTCTAAAAAACATTCGCTTCAATCCCTGCACCATCAGCAGCGACACCGCCAGCAGCAGCAACACTACGCCAAACAAAAGTGCAATTTGAGGGCCGAAACTGGCCAAGACCAAGCCCCAGCGATCCCAGATGGATGGCCAACCGATGAGCAGCACAATGGTCCCGGCGCACAGATAGGGGCCGAAGGCAATTTCCGTATGCCGAGTCATCAGCCAGATGATCAGTACCAACACAATTGCCGTGAATGGAGCCAAAAAGAAGATCACCACTGCCGACTGCCAGCCCAAGAACGAACCGATCATGCCCATCAGTGTTACGTCGCCGAAGCCCATCGCTTCACGTTGCATAACCACGCCGGCGATCAAGCGAATGGACCAGACGACAGCTCCACCACCCACCATGCCGATGATGGACGTTAGTAATCCTTGCCATGCCAATCCACCTCGCCACCAAACCCATGTCGTCAGGGTCGACAGAACCAAGAATCCCACAAACACCCAGCGATTGACTTTGTGCCGCGTCAGACTGGCCAACAGATATCGCCAAAACTTGACCACACCACCTCGATACCAAAGCGTCTTGGGCATGACGGCATAGGCCCATGCCGCCAAACTGGCGATGCCAATGACCAAACCGGTTGTCTGATTCAGCGAAGCATGCCAAGCGGACGGCGATGTCAGCCACAACGGTTGCGTGTTAGGAGCAAACCCAAAATCCCAAGTCGGCAGTAAGCTGAACGGCGAGAATGTAGCGAACAACATACCGATCAGCGTTCCGGGAATGGTGATTTCGTCCGGAATAATTTTTTCGTCAAAGTCAATAAACGTGGCCACCGTCATCAGCGAACAAAGCACAAAGTGGCTGCAGAATTGGGTGTGCAAAATGGCCGTGGATGGCGAAGCAAAGCCCAACGGCATCAGGCCGTTTTCTTCTACTTCAAAAATGTAAAGCGCCATCATGGCCAACGGAAAACCGATTTCCAGCAAGCAAGGTCGGACCCAAAAGCCTCTGCCGTGAACCGTTGATTCGCGATTCAGTCCAAGCCAGCCGAAAATAGGAATTCGGTCTCGCGCGGTTCGCGGAGGCGAATCAGGATGAGGCGGAGACCACGGACCGATATGACGAGGATTCCAGGCCAAGCGATAGATCGCTCGGTTAATCTGTGTGGCCACCAACAGCGAAATGCCAAACACAATGAATAAGCGAACCGGTAGCAACTGTATCATTTCCACGGCCAAAATTTGCCACTGCTGCAAAAAAAGGAATGTTAGGTTGGACCGAACCGACAAAATCCTGTCGAAGAATTATCCTTCGATGTCGGTTGGCAACTGGAGTTGGCTGAGGATTTCGTCGACAATTTCTGCCGGCTTCTTTTGCATGGTATCAATTGTTAGGTCTGCGCATTCCGCATACAGCGGTTGACGCTTCTCCAGCACTTGCTGAATTTCCGCCAAGCCTCCTTGTGCCGTCAGATTCGGGCGTTGCTGGAACGAACGACCGTCACCTTCAATCCGTCGTTGCAATTCTTCAGGCGAAGCGGTCAACCAGATCACCGGCCCAGACACTCGCAACATCAGCCGATTCTCTTCGGCCAGGATCGCTCCGCCTCCCAAGGCCAGCACTAGTTTATGTTGTCGCACGAGTTCGCGAATCACTTGCGTTTCATATTTACGAAATTCAGGTTCGCCACATGCATCAAACAACTGGCGAATCGACATGCCGACAATCTCTTCTACTCGGACATCGGTATCCACGCATCGCCAACCCAACCGTTCGGCCAGCATCACGCCGATGGTGGTCTTCCCGGTTCCTCGATAGCCAATCAGCGATACCAGCATGTTGGACAAGTGCTTTCCTAGCGAAACGTGATTTAGAATCCGAACGGACCGATGCACTTTTTGACAACTTGACGCATCAGTTCGGTCGGAGCGTCTTGGCCGGTAAACAACTGGAATTGCATGGCCGCTTGCCGAACAAACATGTCGACACCCGTGACGACTTTGCAATGCTTTTCCCGAGCTTGCTTGATGAGCAAGGTCTGTTCGGGATTGTAGACCGCATCAAAAATCACCATAGAGGGACGCAAACGATGTTTTTCGTACGGAGTTTCATCGACATTGGGATGCATACCGATGGGCGTACCGTTGACAATGATGTCCGCGTTGACGGTGTGACGCGCGTCCCAATCGATGCGGCGACAGCCCATTTTTTCTAGCGAAGCAACCTTGGTCGGGTTCCTGGCCGCCACAATGACGGAAGCTCCTTTGCTGAGCAATCCGAATGCCAACGCTTTGGCCACTCCGCCCGAACCCAACAGCAATGCCGTTCGATTCTTCAATACGTCTTTTTTCTGCGGAGCACCCAGCGACGCCTCTAAACTATCCATGGCCGCGTGATAATCGGTGTTGTTCGCTACCACTTGTTCGCCATCAAAGACCAACGTATTGGCCGCTCCGATTCCTTTCACTGCGTCGTCCAATTGAGTGCAATATTTCAGCACCGCTTCTTTGTGCGGAATGGTAACGCTTAGCCCTTTCACACCCATCGTCTTGCAATCTTCAATGAACTGGCCCAAGTGTTCACGAGGCACTCGGAAGGGCACATACACTCGATTCATGTCGCATTCTTGAAAGGCCGAATTGTGCACCACCGGGCTGAGACTATGTCCAATTGGATCGGCAATCACGCCAAAGACTTGCGTTTCCGCATTGATCGATTCGTAGTGATAAATATTGGACATGTGCCGATAGCTGAGCTGCCCCGGCGCTAACGCTCGTTCATGATGAAACGTGGCGTACGTAAACGGTGCACCGTACTTCGCAGCCAAAATTCGCGAAGGTGTCCCCATGTCGCCCATGCACATGCCCACCGTGGGGACGGCGCTGTTGGCAATCAACTGCAACATTCGCACATTGTCATGAGGGTTATTGGCCATGGTGGCCAACTTCACGACGTCGGCACTGAGGCCTGCCAATCGAGCGTGTACTTGTTCCAAATCATCGGGCGTTTTTTGGAAGTCGTGCAGGCTGATGATGCGTTTGGTCTTGCCAAACCGAGGAACTTGGTCGGCGATATCGTCTTCCAAGTCGACATATTCCACGCCTTCTGCAATGGCCGAACGCAGCAAGATTAACCGCTCGCGTTCGGTACCGGACCACTTGCCGCCGTCCGACGCGCGACGACAGCTAATGATTACGGGCGTTTTGCGATCTTTGATTAAACGCTTGAGATTCACTTCGCCCGAAATATAGTCCAAGCGAAGTTCTACTAATTTGGCACCTTGTTCAGCCAAATGAGTATGTTCGGCCATCGTGTGCTTGTGTCGACCGCGTCCAATGCAAACGCAGATCATCGAATTGCCATGTCGTTTCGCCAAAATCGACCTCTTATATTCGTGACTTTACGAGTCTGGTTCGCGACGCCCCCACAAACTCGACGCCGCCCGCAGTTTTCAAACTTTTGCCTATGTTGGTTGTATCGCCTTCAGGCGGAATTCCTGCCTGTCACATCTTCGCCGCC